>JALHOI010000339.1 GCA_022843085.1 Pseudobdellovibrionaceae bacterium | reverse complement strand
GAATTTTAAAAACGTATTGCAGTTCACACAAGGTAGAGGCGTTTTGCCTTCAAGGTAGCCCGCGACAAACGGGTCAATGACAGCGGCTTTGAATTTAGCTTCACAGTTTGCGACGTAGAACGGAAAACCGAAGCGATCCGCAACGGCGCGTGCATCATCGACGTCGAGACTTGAGCAACATGTGCCGTTGCCTTCCTCGATGTCGCACGACGTGTAATCCCACACCTGCATGGTGACACCAACTACGTCGTAACCTTGCTCGACCAGAAGTGCGGCGGCCACCGACGAATCGACCCCGCCGCTCATGGCCACCAGAACGCGCCGCCGCCGCCCGTCGGGACCTACTGGATTTCGATCAACAAACGGCATCGCGGCCGAAGGAGATGTCGCTTGAACCGAGAAACTCATAGAGAAACTTTCATCGATGGTTCGTGTGGCCGTTCAGTCGCGATCGGCTGCCATTCGCGAAGCGACCTGAGGCGAGCGACAACTTTCTTAAGGGCCTCGATAAAAACCTCGATATCCTCGCGCGTCGTCGACCAACCAAGTCCAACTCGCAGCGAGCACTGTGCTTCGCCACGAGAAAGCCCCATCGCGAGCAAGACCGGCGAGGGCTCGGGGCTTCCGGCGCTGCACGCGGCGCCTGTCGAGACAGAAAAGCCCTCCATATCGAGACTCATGAGAAGCGTTTCGCCGTCTGTGCCGGGTAAAAGTAAACTGGATGTCGACGCCACGCGAGGGCTTGCGAGACAGTTCACCGAACTATCTTGAATCTCGCGAAGTACCCGGGCTTCAAAAAGATCGCGAAGCTCTTTCATTTTCGCCGCGCGATCCGACACCTCACCCGCGCGCGAACACATGTAGCCCATCGAAGCGATGGCCAAAGTATTTTCGGTACCGCCACGGCGATTTCGCTCTTGGCCACCGCCGTGAATCAACGGATCAAGCGGTGCTCCGCGCCTCGAGAACAAAACTCCAGCGCCGCGTAGTCCGTAGAATTTGTGTCCTGCGAGAGACGCATAGTCGACACCAAGGTCATGAAGATTGAGATCGATACGACCGAGTGCTTGAACGGCATCGGTGTGCACATAGGCACCCGCGGCTTTAGCTAGCCGAGCGATTTCTTTGACGGGCTGAATGACACCCGTTTCGTTATTCACCAACATGAAACTGCAGAAGACTGTTTCGCCGGGCCGAAGCCTCGCTTCGACGTCAGAAACTTTGACGATTCCACTTCGATCGACCGGAACAAGTTCAACCTCGTAGCCTTCATGCACAAGCGAATCAAAAACGCGGCGAAGACTTGGATGCTCAAGTGCCGAAGAAAGAATATGGCGCCGTTGATCACCCTTGCGACGAAGTGCTGCGAGAGCGCCGCGCACCGCCGTGTTGTTCGATTCAGATCCGCCCGTCGTGAAAACCACTTCGAGTGCCGAAGTTCCGATCATTTTTGCGACAGCATCTCGAGACTCGCGAATTCGCGTCTTCGGACCTCGCCCCGCCTGATGGATCGAACTGGGATTTCCCCAGTCGTTGGCCCAGGTGCTGAGCTTTTCCAGGACGTGCGAATCCGGCGGCGTTGTCGCATTGTGATCGAGGTAGACCCGAGCCCTTGGTGCGGCCGGCTTGAAGCTTTGCGTTAATTTACTCATGACCGGTCGCAAAGTACCACAATCTGAGTGGTTTTCTCAAAGTAAACACTGTTCAGGCTCAGCAAAATCGGGATCGAGCCTAAGACCCTCGAATCCGGAGTCCAGTTCCCGGGGGATTTCTCAATGGAGTCGCTGGATTGGCCGATAAAAGGGTCATGGTACCTGCCGCCTCATGGCGCGATCATTTCAAGGTCGGCGACCAAATTTTGAAAGCGTTTTGGGAGGAATTCCAACAGAGTTCGCCCCTACGTGCGTCTGAGTTGAATTTGAAATCGGCGGCTGCGTCCGTCGAGTTTGTGTTGTGGTGCGTGCGCGAAGGCCACTTCTCTGAAGAAGAATTCAGTCATTTCCTAAGCGAAGCATTCAACTTGCCGGTCATCCGCAGCGAGTTCTTCGATTCTCCGACGGATCACGACTTTTGGAACCGGGTGAAAGATCTTCATCCGTGGAGCGCGTCATGCCTGCCGCTCACCGAATGGGATGGTCACCTTTTGATCGGCGCGGTATGGCCCGACGAAACTTTCAAAACTTCAATTCGACATCGCCTCGTGCTCGCCACACCCACAAACCTGCGCCGATGCTTCGAACGTTTTGAATCGAAAACTTCACGACCAGAAAAACGACCGACAATCCCTGAAGCAAAGTTTGACCCTGCTGACCCGTTTGCAGCTTTAAGTCGCGAGCTAGGTCTCAGTCCCGACGACGCGAGCGGCGACACTTCGTCAGGCGCCGCTGATTCAGGTGACGAATCAGTAGAAGCACCGGAAGGCTTAGTCATTCCCGAGGGACTTTCGTTTAACCAAGATGAGATTTCACGCCTTGTCGCACTCGACACGACGGCACCTATCGCAAGCGAAGTGTCGACCGATGTGGCGTCAGAGAACGAGCCAAGCAACGTCGCGCCTCTCGATGGCGGAACAGTTGTTCATGATTTCGAAACCGGCGAAGGTGAAGTGATCGCGCGAAAGTCGCGAGATTTCACAGAATCAATGAGCCAAAATCCGGCGGCTAGCATTTCACCTCTTGATGCCCTCGCCCTCGAGCTTGAGAGCTATTCGGCCTCGCAAGTCGTCGAGAAGCCAAACGAACCTTCAGTGGCGGCCGAAATAAAGCCACTTCTCACTCTCGCAGAACCCGAAGCTCCCGCGCTCGACCTTGATGCGACTCAACCTTCAATTAAACCAAACGAAGCACTGGCTTCGAACAATCCCAACGAAGCACTGGCTTCGATGAATCCAGCGCCGAAACAGGCGCCGCCACCGAGTCTTGTGATACCGTTTGCGCCGCTTGTGACGCCCTCTCGCCCAGCGATGGTGAAGCCGCCGGCACCCGTTGTGACGCCGCCACCCCCCGCATCGGAAACGGCGAACCACGAACCTGTAAAACGACCGGTGCCTGAAGCCACTGTCGTCGTCGCAGTCGAAAATCCTGCGCAAGACGCAACAACCGCCGGCGAGGTCAGCGAGGCTCCTGCAAAGCCTTCGCGACGCCCACTGTTCGAACCCGCAAGCGAATCTCAGCCGGTGCAGCAGGGCTCTCCGCAAGGTTTAAATATCACTCAAACGGGCACGCGCGGTAAAAGGCTTGAAGCACCGCCTGTTACAAGCTTTTTTGGAGTCGGCGGCTCGGCTGGACCGTCGCTCAGCAAGTCGCGAAATCAAAGTGATCACTCCGGACGATCCGTTGCCGTAAGTCGACTGAATCCGATTCACCTCGATCAGTGCTCTTCGGTCGACGAAGCTGGCGCACAGGCACTGCTCCAGGCGTGCAATGTGTTCGAGACTGCTATGATTCTACTTTTCAAAGACGGCGAACTTCAACCTTGGAAGTGGAACGACCTCTTCTTATCGGTAAAAGGCGAGCGGCCCGATGCGATCGACCTTCAAGAGCCGAGCATTTTCAAAGTCGTCTTCAGAACCGCGAAGCCGTATCACGGCTACGTTGTGACAAGCACCGTGAACCAAAAGTTTTTCAACGAATTTTACCGAGGTCTATTGCCAAAACACGCGACCCTCATCCCAATCATGATCGACGGTCGAATGGGTGGAATGCTTCTGTGCTTAACAAATTCTAAGATCGATTATCGTCAGAGCTTACGGTTGATGGAACGCCTTAGCTATGATCTCGCGCGAGTCTTCAAATCGCTGCGCCCTGCAGCAAGCAAAGCCAGCTAAACCAACAAGCTAAGCCAGGCGTCGAACCATCAGCCGCCAGCCCGGCGGACCTTCAAATTGAAAACTCCAG
>JALHOI010000338.1 GCA_022843085.1 Pseudobdellovibrionaceae bacterium | reverse complement strand
TTCGCCGACAATGTCTTCAACTCCTCCGTCGTCTCGCCAGCGATCTTCGATTGTCACCACATCGCCTTTAATTTCAGAAACGGTGTACACAAGTGTACCGGTCTTCTTTCTGCCATCTTGAATTTCAGTAAACTTGTGTAGCGACTTGTCACCAACATTAATCTTTAAATGCGCGAGTGCGGGACTGGCGACGAAAATCACTAGAGCGAAACAAAACTTTATTTTCATATTAATAAGTTTTAGGAACGCACGTGCTAGTGTCAAGAAATTCAGTCAACCCCGGGGGAGGCCAAATCAGTTTCAGTGGAAGCCGACTCAAACCTCTTTGATCTATCGGCAAGTCGACTGATGGCCCTTTAAAATACACGTCTTGTTAATTTTTTTGAGCTCTCCAGGTTCGCCACCAACCACCTGCTTGACCAAAGTGATCGTCACCGTGCTTCCCTTCCAGAGAGCTCCCTCGCCGCCGCTGATGGATCGATCTTTATCTTCGATCAGATCGGTGAGTTGCACATACGAGTCCTGACTCGAGTAAATTGCGGCCATATTTCGCGAACTTTGCATTTCTAAATCATGATTGAGCGCAACAAAGTAGTTTCCGTCATTTGACCAAACAGGACAGCCTTCAGTTTTAAGTCGTTGGCCCGACTTTAAGTTTACCAATTCATAAGCACCGTATTCGTTACCAGTGACCACCACAACCGCTTGCGCTCGCGAGGGATCTACACCCTTAGCAAAATAACGAAGGTCAATCGTGTTTTTAAACTCGACCTTCTTCCCTCCGAAAATAGATACCGTCAGTACTTCACCTTTTCTCTGAAAGGTTTTTGAATACTGCTTTAATTTTTGAGGTTCTGTGCTCTGGTCCCATCGGTTTTCCAAGCAATAATCTGGTCCAGTGTTGGCGTAGCTTGCATTAAAAGATCCGCTCACAACGAGAAAAATCAGTAAGTAGAAATAAGTCTTATTAGCTTGAATACTCATCGAATGATTCGAAACTTGATTCGCAACCTGGTCAACCTTCAAGGGCCAGGATAGATGCAAGGTTATCTTCACAACCCGACCTAGCCACCCGGCCCTAGAACGAAAGGCTAGATGATCCAGCGATGGGACGAATATTCCGACAAACCCATGTGACCCGAGCTCTTCTAGCACTACTCCTTGCAGGGTTCGCAGTAAACGTAGTTGCTGCGGATGAAGAACAGCAGCATCTTCGAAGGATGCCGCAAGAGGAATCGGATGCGGAATTCGCCGCCAAGCAAGCACGAGTACGAGCTAAGTTCGCCAACATTCGTCGACGTGCGGTGGAAGAAAAAAAAGCGTGCACCGCCGACTTAGAAAATCAAACGTGGATACCAAAACGAGCTGTGAAAGAGTTGTGCGTATTTCGCCTCGATTATTTTAAAGACAAGCCAGTGTTCCGCTTTCCGTTTGTGGTCTTGAAACGCCAACTTGGAGGTTGTCATCAAAACATCCTCCTGCTCGGAGAAAACCACGACATGGATGCCGAAACCGGCCGCGACGCGCGTGAGATCTACCGAGACTTTCCGCTTCGGGGCTATGAAGAAGCGCCGCTAGAAGATTTGAGCAAGTTAAAAAATGCCGCTGTTTTCAAAAGAATCATGTCTGAAAAAAAAGGAATACGTTCTAATCCAGCTTCGACTGCGCAGAAAGAAGGCCTCGCGATAAATCACGTGGGGATACTGAAGCTAGATAATACAACTGTTTTGAGGCCGCGTGAATCCGCCCAGTCCATGGACCCAAAAGTTTGGACCGAATTTCTAACCAATCTTACTTCTGGCATTCTACCGCTTGAGGTGTCTGATGCCTGCTCGAAGGATCCGGCAGCGGCGCTCAATGCAGAGAAAACGAAAGACGTTCTGACAGATACACATAAATTTTTAAACGTTTTCGGCAAGTTTGTTGGGCAACCTGGCTTCCCTCGCCTGTCGGTACGCCTCGAGGTTGGAACCCTCGACACGTACGACATTGATTGTAGCAATCTAGATCAAGAGTGTGATCGCTATGTTGGAATTGAACGAAACAAGCGCATGGTCCGAAACATCGTAAGGGCCTTCGAAAATGTTTCCTGTGGTGTTCCGATGGTCGCTCTGATGGGCGAAGCGCATCTAGCTGGGATGAGCAAACGGCTAGAGGCAGAAGGTTTCAAGATTCATGGCCCCAACGCCGTGCCTGCAAGCAATATTGATCCTGAGGCACTTTTGCTGAAGCCCAAGTAACGTTGGCTTTTGGCGGACGCTGAAATCTTCGTGAAGAGACGCATCGAATTGGGGCCACTCACGCGACTATTCTGATCGCATTTGCAGAACGAACTCGCCGCAATCGACAGCTCGTTTTCAGCCCAATGCTAGCGGGTGGGTCGACTTAACAATTCCAGAAGTCGATTGCTGAAGCCGATCTTAAAGGCATCTAAGTTTCCAGCAGGATCGGCAATATTGTTTTCCGCTAGATCCCTCTCGCACTGCCTTAAAGCTGCCGAGCTTGCATATTCAATAACAAAATCAATAGCGGCTCTGTCGTTTGCGTCCGGGAGTTTTTCAATGGGCAATATCGTTTTTAACATTCCCCTTGCTTCAAATTTTCTCAGCGTCAGCAGATTTGTCTCGGCGAACGTTTCGCCTTTTTTAAAATAATCTGGGTATTTGTTTTTAATTACGGTTTCGCTCATTGAATCAGAATTTTAGAACTTCATTTTAAACCCGGTCAACGATCCAAAGCCTCCGACGCACAATTCGCTTAAGCTCCATTGTGCCGTCTTGACCGTTCGCCGCCTGCGATATTGAGCGGCGAAATGCCGCGATCCTTTCGCGACCAAAGCTTAGAGATTCTTAGACCTGTCTTTTTCACGCAATGTTACTGAGCAACACCCTTCGGTTTTTCGAAATCCCTGAATGCTCTTCCAAGAGGATCAAGCTCATCGCTCAATATGGCTTTAGCGATTGGATCTTGAAGCAAAGCTTTATCAACCTTGCTCAAAAAATCTGCCGAGCAAGGCCCGGCTTTCAGGATTCTTGCAGTGTTTCTTGCGAAGATACCAAGGAGTCGGGAGTTTTCGGCCGCATCGTTCTGACTCTTTGCTTGGTCAATCGGACCTTGCAGCGAGAGCGTCTGGGAAACCAGGCTAGAGTCGTGTGGGCCACACTCTGCTACTTCCACCAAAGCGACCGCCGATTGTGCCGCGACAGTGAATGTAAGCGCAACACCGCTTAACGCTGTCAAAAACTTGTACAGCTTTGAACACCTAAACACTTCAGCCTCCTGTTCAGTATCAACTCGCCTTAACGTTTATTTTCTCAAATGCAATTGTAGAACATTGCAATTGCAGAACCATCCATATCAATTTCTGAAGTGCTAAGTAAGCTATGGAATGAAGTAGGAAATCGTTCCCTGGCGCGGTCGAGCGATGTGTGCCTGTCATCTCGCGGCGATTGATAACCGTTGCCAGAATCGTCCAACGGGTACAACTTCGCGCGCGCTGACAAACTTAGAACCGAACGATCACACGCGATCGCTCGATTTCGCCGCTTCGATGCCTATTGCAATCCAGCGAATGCTACAACCCAATCAGCCAGCTGTACCCGTCATGATAAAAATATCCGGACTTCTTGTTTATTCTTGAAGCGAGGCAGGAAGCGGGCGATTTTGTTCGCGTGCAAAATCAACCGCAATTTTTCCCTCCCAGTTCAGCCGACCAAGCTTGTCAATCTTAACTCCCTTTTTAGAAAGCATCGCTTGGATTTCAACCATTTCCGCGACAGCTCCAGCGAATTGTCTTTCGCCCTGCGCATAGGTCACAACAATCCGATTTTCATTGAGCATATAGGCATCAGACGCTTTTTGTTGGACTGTGCTGAATCGTTCAACGGTACTCTTCAATAATTCAGCTAAAGAGCCATTCAAGCGAGCGTTCACTTCAATCCACTTTTGCTTTTTACCGA
>JALHOI010000337.1 GCA_022843085.1 Pseudobdellovibrionaceae bacterium | reverse complement strand
GGTTTTCAAGACGTAGTGAGCCCACAAAAGCTTGGCCGCTTCGTTTTCAGTAAGCTCGGGAGCAACTAAACGCTGCATTTCCGCCAGCCAGTTTGAGTACGCGAGCGGCTTCGCGGACGTCGAACTATCCCACTCAAGCTGCATTTCTGGCAGCGCAAGGTTCGATCGCCGAGACGTCGAGGTTTGTGGTACGTAGCTGCCGGGAACCCCCGTCCATGCAGATTTCGCTGAATCGTAGAGGTCAGTCGACGACCACGAACCACGAAGACTTGGAACCGAGTGAAACCCGTCGCTTAAAAATTCTGGTCGGGCACCATCGACTTGAAGAACCTGTCTTCCAGCCTGAAGGTTAAAGGCTGCGGCGATGAGGCGTGACGACGCGGTTGAGTTGAAATCAAAGTTTTCGCCGTAACCGATAATGTGAGTCGCGTACCGCGAGGTCGTAACACTAACTGCGCCATTCGAATCGACCGAAAAAATTCCCTTCACAAAAATACGACGGCCTTGCCCCAGACGAAGATAGTCAGGCTGTTCGCTTTCCGAATCTGGAAGATGCGCTGCGATTCTCAGCTGACCGTCCTCCGTAATTAGGAATGCGAACTTCGATGCTAAAATCGCTCCTGAACGCGCCGCTGAACGCGCACCCGACCGTTCGACTGTCAGTCGGTTCAATACAAAGCCCGGATTTAACCTTGAAGTGACGTCGTACATATTGACGCCCGAATCTTGAAGCTCAGCCGCGGTTAATAAATCGGCGACCGATCCAAATACAGATTCGAGACGTGCGCGGCTCATCTTCGGCGAGTTTCCAGTGATTGCCGTGAAGGGATCAAGCATCATGTTGACCCGACCACCGCGAGTTTCAAACGAACGACCGATAGGATCAAACTGTGTGATCCCGACCGTCTTTAAACCCAGGATTCTAGCGAAGCTGCGGGTTTTGAATTCGTTTGGGCTTAACATGTCATCGAAGTTATTTGCGACTTCGTGTCGACCGGCTTCCGTGATCGGTCTTGCTGTCGCCAATTCTTCAGCAGTCAAAGTCGTGACGATTCGAATCCTCGGGTTATCGAGTTGAGGCGAACGTGTCCATTCAATTAAGATATTCATCGATTCCGGATTCTGCTTCCTATTTAAATCGAGAACCCGCGCGTCAGCGTCGACGTCTGTCCCTCTCGGCTGAAATCTGAAGTAGCGATTGATGCCGACGTTCGAGAGGTGAATGACTGGTGCGTCGGCGATAAAATTAGCGCCCCGAGCTTTCTTTTCTTCTGCGTACTCAATCGCACGCTTTAAAGTGTCCGGCTCTCGATGAAGAAGATCGACCATCCTGTTAATTTGCGACGAGCTAAGGCGTGCCTCAGGCGCATCTTTTGAGGAAATCAAATCGTAAACAAGTCGTCGCGAATCCGAATCTGAAACTGAATCTAAATTTGAAGTCAAAGTGACAGACCTAGAATTTAAAACAAGCTCGCGTCCAGTCGAACTTCGAGTTGAACCTTGAAAGCCGATTGCTTTCGTTCGCTCTCGATTGTTTTCAAGAGATGGTAATGGAGCTCTGCCCGTTGGATTAGGACCGCTGGTTAAATAGGGACTGCCCTGAGAATAAAGCTGAACGTCGATGAAATCGCCTTCGCTGGTTCTGACGGGTTGAATTTGTTTTATGTATTCCGAGGCAATCAACGGCGCCGCACGCCCGGGTATAGCGCTATTAAGCATCAGCGTGATATCGCGCCGGTCAGAACTCGCAACTTGCGAACGAACAACTATTGCCGAACGTGGTTCAACCACAACAACTGCGGTGCCGGGAGACGCCACAAAAAGACTCTTGCAAAGTGCCCCGTCGTTTAATTTTGGCTTTGAAGCTGTAGCCGCCATGGAACCGGCCATAGAAAAGAGCTGAAGCGCCGCTGTCAGCAAAACCAACAACGCCAGCGAACCGGCTTTCTTGCAAATGCCCTGTTGAAACAGGTCGTTTCTCAACGGAACTCTCATAGAACCTCATTCCGTTCATAGGCAATTTTTAAGCCCTGCAAAGGTAAAGCGCATCAAGCTCGTACGTGCTGGAGAGATGGGGACTGTCAAAATTTTCGACAAAGCGCCGGCGCACGCGCGCGCCGTTTTACCGATAGCGCGCGGGCGCTTTTTCGCAACGCGGGCTCGCAAACACGCAACCAGCAGCTAAGACTTCTTGATGTAGTTTCGAAAGGCCGCAAGGCCCAGAGCTCCGGCTAGTCCGTAGAAAATCGCAGACAGTAAGGGAATACCAAGAATTAAATGGCCTCGGTCGATGAACATCGTAGCGCTTCCCGAGAGCATAAGACCCGCGATGACAAGGCCTAAAAAAACGAGGTTTGACGAAGTCTCGAGAGATTTTTTGACCTCTTCAAGTTCGACAAGACTTAGACGAAAAGCGAAATCCGGATGATTCACTCGCCGAACAAATTGCCGAAGCTGGCGCGGAAGTGTGCGAAGCAGCATCGCCGAATCACGGCCGAAGCCCAAGGCATCGCCTTTGAATCGCTCGGTGTCGAGTTTGGCGCGAACCAGTTCATCAGCGAACTCGAGGGCGTGCGGCAAAAGGTCAAAATCAGAGCGAATGATTCGCCCCATTCCTTCGACTGTAACGATCGACTTGAAGAACAGCATGAGTTCGCCCGGCAAAACTAAGCGGTGCTTAGCAGCCACGACTGTTGTCGACATCAGCAGCCGACCGAGATTGACGCTCTTTAAATTCAAACCGAAGTGGGGTGCCAATAAGTCTTGAAGATCTTTTGCGAATTCATCGACATCGATCTGTTCGTTGAACGGTGCAAGATCGACGTACTCATAGGCGAGACGCTCATAATCTTCTGAATACAGTGCGACAAACATGTTGGCGATCGCATCTCGCACGCGGGCATTTAGTCGTCCGACAATTCCAAAATCGATTAACCCGACTGTACTGTCAGGCATGACGAAGAGATTGCCGGCGTGAAGATCGCCGTGAAAAAGACCATGAACAAAAACCTGTTTGAAGTAGCACCGAATACCCGCTCGCATCACGTCGTCGCGATTTAACCCCGCTTGCGACAAAGCCGACGGCTGCGAAAGTGCAACACCTTGAAGGGCTTCAAGAACTAAGACTTTCGGCCCAGAAAGTTCGAGATAGACATGTGGGATTTTGACTGTCGCGTCGTCTCGAAAATTCTGCTGAAAGCGTTTGATGTTGTTGGCTTCAACGTTGAAGTTAGTTTCAAGTTCCAGCGTTTTAAAAAACTCATCGACGATGCCGACCGGATTAAAAACTGCAGCTTCAGGAACAAAAGCGGCGAGCTGTTCGGCCAAAAAATAAAGAACGCCAATGTCGTTTCGTATGACTTCAGAAATTCCCGGTCTCTGAATTTTAAGAACGACTTTAGTACCGCTCGCGGCACCGCCGACAGCCGAACTTTTTAAAACAGCGCGGTAAACCTGGGCAATGCTCGCCGCACCGATTGGATTCGGATCAATTTCTTGAAAGACTGAACCATCGCCTTTGTCGAAATCACGGCCATATTGCTGCTCAAGCGTCGAACGCATTTGATCAAACGGCAGGGCCGAAACTTGGTCGTGGAGCCGCTTAAATTCTTCGACGAATTCTTCAGGAATTAAATCAGGCCGCGTCGCGAGAAGCTGCCCAAGCTTCACAAACGTAGGCCCCAGTTCTTCGAACGCCATTCTCATACGTTCGGCGGGCGTAAATTGATCGGCGTCGATACCGCTTAGTCGCTCGACGATAAATCGGCCGAGTCGAATTTTTTCGGCGACATTTTGAAATCCGTAGCGAGCGAAAACACTTGCGATGGTTCGCAAGCGGGCGGCGTTACGAAGTGCCGACCCCCCGCGCCGCGCGCGTCGAGTCGGCCGCCGCACTGCCGTCACTTGCGGCCCCGACGGCCGTTCGATTTTGGTCGGCGTGGTGTTCCGGGCACAGGACCGCCTAGTTTTTTGCCCT
>JALHOI010000336.1 GCA_022843085.1 Pseudobdellovibrionaceae bacterium | reverse complement strand
CCTTTTCTCGAATCGCTTGCGCCGCTTCTTTCGGAATCAATCCGAATTCAGCCTGAACTTCTGCAACCGCAATCTCAACTTTAAGCATCCAATCGAACCGGCGTTCGGGCCCGAAGACGTTTCCCATTTCAGGTCGTGTGTATCTCGAAATCACGGTCTTGGTTCTCCTCCGTGATTTATCGGATCACGGTCGCTCAGTTTCTTTCTTGCGAAGGGCTTAAGGTTTTTTAAATTGTACTTGAGGCGCTCGAGGCGGCTTGCCTGTAAGCGCGCGAACGGATCCCATTGAATTCGCATCGCTTCAAGGCGATGCAGCCAGACCGCTTCCATCGGCTTGAGGCCCATAAGACCAATTCCCGCCCATACTTCGGGCCCAGCAAAACAAAGGTTCTCGAGTTTTTCTCTAAGAGGAACTGAACCCGCAGAATACATCACGTGAGGCATGCGAATGGCATTCATCGTAAGTGCAAGTGGTGACGGCGTGGCCCATACAAGTTCTCACCCAACGAGGCGATCTGCCAGTTGTTGTTGCACGAGGCGTCGCTGTTCATCGCGATAAACGTGATCAGCACGAGACCAGTACGGAATTCGAATCCAAACATCGAACACACGCATCAGCGAATTCACTTCGACTGTTTCGAGAGCAATCAAGTTATCGTGAGTCCACGGTCTTTCGATGGCTCCGACAACTAAAACGTGGGGCGGTGTTTCTGGTACCCGAGTCAACGTTCGAGAGGTCGCCCGTTTTAAACCTCGCACGGCCAAGCGACTTCGCCACCAAGCCATCAGCGGTTCGGCGCGCCCCCCAGCAAAAAGAAGATCAAGATCAACATTCTTCCCGACGAACTCGGCCCGTTTCGACTCTTCCTCAGACAACATCCAAACAAGCGAACGAGTTCGCTCGACGAGGACTCCGCGTGACGTTTCGAATTCGATACGGTCGACACGCCCGTCGCTCAGCCGAACAGCCGTGATCTGTTCGACGTCAAGAATACGAACACCAGCTGCAATTGCGCTCTCGCGCCTTGCTCTCGCGATCGCATCGGCACTCGCCTTCTCTTTGAGAGGAGTATTCAGTGGAAGAGCCATGAGCTCTTTACCGCCTCGCGGGGAAAGATAGCTCTCGCGACGTGCCAGTCTTGAGGCGATCGCACTCTTAGCAAGTGCAAAGGGCCAACCTTTTTCAAGTGACTCGGACTTCTTGTCGAGACGAGAAATCCCGTACCGAAGTTTTAAGTGGGCTGCGCCGGCCTGTGCCATTCGGCCGCCGAAAGAAATGGGCCCACTCGGAAGCCAAACCGAAGCGTAGTGCGTGCGAAGTGGATTTCCCGCTTCATCAACCGGCTCATGCCCCTCAGTCTCCCAAGACAGAAACGGGCCAAGACGATCAGCCCACTCAGTTTCGCTCGCGAAGGCCGAACCCGAAAGCTCAATCACAACCGTCTTCCAGCCCTGAAGCGCCAGCTGACGTGCCAGACTGAACCCCCGCGTGTCCACCGATACAACGACAGCATCGGCGACCTGAAGCGACGATTGTGGATCTAGATTTCTCTCGGTCGCCATTTTTCAACAATCTCCTTCACAAGTCGCTGCTCATCAATGTGAACAAGCATTTCAATCTGACCAGCAGAGTGTGGACCCGCCTTCGCACGCCAGCTGGTTCGATTTGCGAGCACGTGACCCGCATCAACTTCGGCCACGACCTCATGTACAGTCGCACCGCAAGCGGCACCGGCCTGAACGGCTCGCTCAATACTTCGAAGGCCCGGAAAAGCCGGAAGCAACGACGGATGCAAATTTAAAATTCGTCCGTTCCACCGCGAAAGAAAACTCGCCGGTACAATTCTCATGAAGCCTAAAAGAAAAATGGCATCAATTGATCGCGAAGTTAGATTTCTATCGAGCTTCACCCAATCGATTTTTCTGGGGGCACGTTCATATTCGGCTTGAGCTTGAAGCGGAGCTTCCATTACGTCGATTCCTCCACGGCGGGCTTTCGGAACACCCGCAGCCGCAGAATCTGTGGTCACGACAAGCCGAAGATCAAGCGTCGGATTATCGATGAGTGCCGACAGATTAGATCCGCGCCCCGAAATCATCGCGCACCATCGTGTTGCCCGCAGGCCGCGCATCAGTAGACCACCCGAGCTTCGGTCGCTTCTCCCTGCGATTTTTCAACACGACCAAGAAGAATCGCCCGGTGACCGAACTTCGAAATCGTTGCTTCGACTGCGGCGACTTCATTCCCCGCGCAAACAAGTGCGAGACCGACTCCACAGTTCAAAGTCTTGAGCATTTCTTCGCGTGTCAGGCTAGCGCGCTCCTGGACTTCGATGAAAGCTTCGGGCCATGCCCAGTCGATCAACTTCACTTCGGTGCCTTGAGGCAAAACGCGCGGAAGATTTTCCATGCCGCCGCCGGTAATGTGCGCCACTGCTTTTAGCCGTTTCAACTTTGAAAGCTCAAGAACAAGATTCACGTAAAGCGCTGTCGGCGTCAGCAAAACCTCGAGCCACTCATCAAGATCCTCTTCAAAAACCCGGCGCAAAAGCGAAAATCCGTTCGAGTGAAAGCCCGAACTTGAAACACCGATGACATGGTCCCCGATTGCGACTCGCGAAGGGCCTAACATCAAATCCTCATCGACGACGCCGACCGAAAAGCCTGCGGCATCAAAATCGCCCGGCTTATAAACGCCTGGCATTTCCGCTGTCTCTCCACCGATGAGCGCGCAGTTCACACTGTCGCACGCAGCGCGTACTCCAGTTAAAAATTCTTTTGCGGCAGAGGGTTCGAGTTTTGACGTTGCGTAATAATCAAGAAAGAAAAGTGGCTCAGCACCTGAACAAACAAGATCGTTGACACACATCGCGACTAAATCTTGCGCGACTTCGCGGTAGCGCCTCGCGTGGGCGGCCAGCAGTATTTTGGTTCCAATGCCATCGGTCGCGGCGACCAAACACGGTTTTTTCATGTGCTGAAACTGCGCTCGAAAAACGGCGGCAAAACCGCCAATACCTGACACGACTTGGTCGGCGCGCGGCGAGGTTGCTTTCGATTCAACCAGCCAATCGACAAGCTGATCGCCCGCTTCTACATCGACGCCAGCGTCGCGGTAAGACATCTTCGACATGCTTTGAAACCTCTGTGCGCACATATCACCTTTCCTCAGCAAAAGAAGCAACCAGAGAAGCTTAAGACGCCCCTTTTTACCTAGGTAAGAAAGCGCTTAAAGGTCTGTAGCTAAGACGCTAGCCTGCATCGCGTGTTGCCGCGTTTGAGTGAGGTGATGTCGAACTCTTGGTCGATGCCCGGCGCTGGCCTATTGATCTTCTTTACCCAGCCAGCTACCCTAAAAGAGCGGGCTTTTGTGAAGCGCAGTAACGCTCTGCAAAGTGCGCAGGTTCTTTGGGGGTTCGGGTGGAAGTTTTAGGCAAAATTCTCGTAAGAATCAGACGTTTTACCTTGCTCGTCGCCTATTCGGTTCTAGGAAGCTTGAGCACTGGGCTCACATTTGCGCACGCCGAAACTTTCGTCAGTCAAACCTCAGCTTCGGATCGCTTAAATTTGCCGCCCGGAGTCCTCGTCGCTCAGGCCGATGACTCTTACGACCCCTTTGCGGATTATTCAGAGTTTGATGAAGCTGTCGATGAAGAGGAAGACCTGAACTTTTTCCGAAACGGTCGACTTTTAACTCTTGGCTTTATCGGTGGCGTTCGAGGATGGACCGGAACGCTTAGCAAAATCTATACAAGCAACATGTCGTTCGGACTTTTCCTCTGCTATTTCTTCGACCTCAGATTCGCGCTGCAATTCGGTTTTCTAACCAGTGACCACGTTCTTACCGTATCGTCAGGCAACGGTGCCTTCACCTCGATACGCGGAAACGTAAACATGACTGAAATTACCGCCAACTTGAAATACTACTTCAACACCCAGAACGTGACTCGGGGTCTGGCCGATTTAAATCCCTACATGCTAGGTGGATT
>JALHOI010000335.1 GCA_022843085.1 Pseudobdellovibrionaceae bacterium | reverse complement strand
AGATTGTGTCGCAAAACCTTTGCGACGGCCTTTGTGACTCTTACGAAATTTTGTACGTTTAGGACTTAACACGGTTCGCCTCGTCAGCTTCTCGCTGAGTCATGATGTCACCTTTGTAGATCCAGCACTTTACGCCGATAATCCCGTAGGCCGTTGTCGCACGAGCTACACCGTAATCGATGTCCGCACGCAGTGTGTGAAGAGGAACACTCTTCTCTGTATACCACTCGGTCCGAGCAATTTCTGCCCCGTCGAGTCGTCCCGCAACTTGGACCTTAATACCTCGAACGCCACCACGGATCGCGGCCGCAATCGACTTCTTAAGTGCACGGCGCCAAGAAATTCGCTTTTCAAGCTGCTGGGCAATGTTTTCCGCAACGAGCTGAGCATCGATATCTGGCTTACGAACTTCCTGGATATTAACGAATACTTCGTTTGTCGTGAGCCGCTGAACGTCGGCTTTGAGCTGATCAATACCAGCACCCTTTTTGCCAATAACGACACCTGGGCGAGCTGTATGAATAATGACTTTTACTTTTTTTGCAGCTCGCTCAGTTTCGATTTTTGCAACACCCGCATGACGAAGTTTGTCCTGGAGGTACTTGCGAAGCTTGAAATCTTCGTGGAGGTTTTCGATATAAGTCGGGCCCTTCGCGTACCAACGCGAATCCCAAGTTCGAATCACACCGACACGCAGACTGATCGGATTAACCTTTTGTCCCATTGCCGATTACCTCTCGTCCAAGACTAGGTTGAAGTGACTGCTTTTGCGCTTGATAGGAGTCGCACGCCCCTGAGCTCGAGGGCGAAATCGACTGAGTGACGGCGCCATATCGACCGACACATGCTTGACGTAGAGATTGTCGATATCGACGACCTTCTTCGCTTCCGCATTCGCTACGGCAGACTCCAGAAGCTTTTTCAGCATTCCGGCCGGCTTTTGAGGCATAAATGCCAGCGTCTTGATCGCTGTATTCACGTCTTTGCCGCGAATCAAGTCAGCGATAATTCTCGCTTTCTGACACCCGACGCTTGCATTTCTTAGGTACGCTTTAATTTCCATTCACTAACCCCATTACTTCTTTGGTGCCGATGGCGCCGCTTTTTTCTCAGCGTGACCATGGAAAGTGCGTGTCGGAGCAAACTCACCAAATTTGTGACCAATCATCTGCTCGTTGACATAAACGGGAATAAATTTTCGCCCGTTGTGAACTGCGAATGAAAGACCTGCAGCTTCCGGCAGAATCGTTGAACGACGCGACCAGGTCTTGATAATCTTTTTGTCGCCCTTTTCCGTCGCAACCTGAATTTTCTTAATCAGGTGGTGATCTACAAAAGGACCTTTTTTAATCGAACGTGCCATAAGCCGACTCCTCTTACTTGCGTCGCTTGACGATCATGTTGTCGGTGCGCTTGTTGTGGCGAGTCTTAAACCCTTTGCAAGGTTGACCCCACGGCGTTACCGGATGGTGACCTTTGCCCACGCCTTCACCGCCGCCAAGCGGGTGATCGACAGGATTCATGTGCATACCGCGAACGCTGGGACGAACCCCGCGCCATCGACTGCGACCGGCCTTACCTAAACTACTGTTCTCATTGTCAGTGTTTCCAACCTGGCCCACCGATGCGAGGCAAGTTGAAAGCACGTTTCGGACTTCTCCGCTGGGCAGACGAACCTGGCAATATTGACCAAGCTTCGCAACCAAGGTCGCGCCGACGCCCGCACCGCGAGCCATCTGCGCACCTTTGCCGGGACGCATCTCAACGTTGTGAATGATCGTGCCGGTTGGAATGGCCGAGAGAGGCAGAGCGTTGCCTGGCTTAATATCCGCCGAAGCGCTGGTGATGATGACATCGCCGACATTCAGACCGATCGGAGCCACGATATACGTCTTCTCGCCGTCCTTGTAGTGCAAGAGAGCAATACGTGCCGTGCGGTTTGGATCGTACTCGATCGAGGCGACAGTCGCCGGAACATCGAGCTTCGTGCGCTTGAAATCAATCAAACGGTAGCGACGCTTGTGTCCGCCACCCTGGTGACGAATCGTAATTTGACCCGTGTTGTTGCGAGCACCCTTGCGACGAAGAGGAGCCGTAAGCGACTTCTCAGGAGTCGACTTTGTGATTTCCGCAAAGTCGAAACCAGTTTTCGTACGCAGACTCGGGCTGCGGGGACGGTAAGTTTTAATACCCATGATTAGGCCCCCTCAAAGATCGAAATTTTCTCGCCGGCTTCTAGCTTAACGAGTGCTTTCTTCCAGAGTTTCGGCTTTCCCAATTTAATCTGCTTGCGGAAGTATTTTCCGCGGCAAACTAGAGTGCGAACGCTCGATACTTTTACGTTGAACGATTTTTCGATCGCATTTTGGATCTCAGGTTTCGTTGCTTCCAGCGCGACTTCGAACGCATACGTGTTCGAGTCTTCCGCGTGAGCCGCGTTCTTCTCAGAGATCAAAGGCGCCTTAATTACTTGGCTCATTGGTGTTGCCATTATGCCTCCACACCGGCTGTCGCAGGCGCAGCTACGCCACAACGCTCAACAATCTTCGCGATCGCGCCCTTAGAAACAATGGCGTTATCGTATTTAAGAAGATCATAAACGTTGAGTCCCTCAGCCCCGTAATAACGGAACTTCGGAAGGTTACGGGTTGCTCGCGCCATCAGTGCGTCCGCCGAACCATCAAGCAAAACTGCTTTTTGAAGTCCGAAAGCCGACAGTTTCTTCGCCATTGCATTCGCTTTTCCATCGGACTTCATATCTTCAACGATGTGGAGACGACCCTCTTTCGCCAGTAGCGAAAGAGCGCTGCGAAGTCCGGCCTGACGAACCTTCTTGGGAAGCGCATAGGAATAGCTGCGTGGAAGCGGTCCGAACGCTGTACCGCCACCTGGCATAAGTGGAGAACGGCTCGAACCCTGACGGGCGCCGCCTGTCCCTTTTTGCTTGAACGGCTTCTTACCGCCGCCCGAAACGAGACCCTTAGTTTTTGTCGAGGCGTTGCCCTGACGACGGCATGCAAGCTGCCAACGAACAACGGTGTGCAAAATATCTTTGCGCACAGGCTGCCCGAACACTGCGGCTGGCAGCTCCATGTCGCCGACTTTTTTCTTATCCCAGTTGTAGATTGGAATCTTAGGCGCGATCGTAGTTTTATCTGTCGCCATGTTTACTCCTTCACAAGCTGCACAAGCGTATTGCGAGCTCCCGGAACCGGACCCTTAACGAGGATCACGTTTTCGTCGTGGAGAACATCAACCACTTTTACGTTATTTACTGTTGTCGTTCGTGCACCCATGTGGCCCGGGAATTTCTTCCCTGGCATCACACGCCCCGGCCATGTCCGGTTACCACTCGAGCCCGGCTGACGGTGAAATTTAGAGCCGTGCGAGGCGGGACCACCGGCGAAGTGGTAGCGCTTGATCGAACCGGCGAAGCCTTTGCCTTTCGAAACTGAAGTGATCTTCACCACATCGCCGATCGCAAAACTATCGAGGGCGACTCGGCTACCGACCTTGAGGTCTGCCGACAGGTCTTTGGCTTCGTCATAACGAATCTCGCGAATGAACTGGGCGCCATTTTCGAAACCCGCCTTCGCAAGGTGCCCGCGTTCTGCATTAGACGTGCGAACCGCTTTTTTCGGGCCACTGGCGATCTGAACCGCCGTGTATCCATCAGTTTCGTTTGTTTTCAGCTGACTCACAACCCATGGATCCATTTTGAGGACCGTAACGGGGATCATCTCGCCAGCTGCGCCGAAGATCGACGTCATACCGACTTTCTTCAAAAACAGCCCACGCAACTTGATGCCAGAAGACGAGCCAGATTTCTCTGTCGTCGCTGCATCAGCGGTTACTTGCTGTTCACCGGAATCTGTCATTTCAACTACTCCCTAAATCAGTTTTCTCGAAAATTATTTTCTGAAAACCGCGCTTATTAAAAACCTAAAGATCATTGTCACTCTGAGGCCAAACCCCGAAGTCTTATTACGACTGCGAGAGCTTGATCTCG
>JALHOI010000334.1 GCA_022843085.1 Pseudobdellovibrionaceae bacterium | reverse complement strand
AGGAATGAAAAGTTCGACTTCGTTTGAGAGGGCTTCGATTTGTTCGACCATCAAGCGCTTGAGGCGTTCGATGCCTTCACCCGTAAGGCCGCTGGCGAAGACCCGCGGAAAGGCTTTTACTTGGAACTGTTTTTCGAAACCAGCGCGGTCGACCTTGTTGAAGACATGAATCACAGGCTTGTGTTGCCAGCCGAATTCAATCATCAGTTTCTCGACGACTTCGATCTGGGTTTGCATTTGGTCCGAGGACAAATCGATCACGTGAATCAAAATGTCGGCTTCTGCAGACTCTTCGAGTGTCGCCTTAAAAGCTTCAATCAAGTTGGTGGGGAGGCGACGGATAAATCCCACGGTGTCTGTGACAACTGAAGGTGGGGCGCCGTCCAGATGAACTTTTCTGGTCGTAGGATCCAGCGTCGCAAAGAGTTGATCTTTCGCAAGCACGTTTGACTGGGTCAATTGATTGAGGATTGTGGACTTTCCTGCGTTCGTGTAGCCGATCAGAGCGAAACTTGGAATGCGGTTTCTTCGCCGCGAGGACCGGTGTTGTGAGCGGTGCTGTCGAACGTTGTCGAGTTGCTTTTTGATGGCCTTCACACGCTCTTTGATTCTTCGACGATCCATCTCAAGCGCGGATTCGCCCGGACCACGCGTTCCAATTCCTCCACCTTGTCTCGATAAAGAGCCCATCCAGGCATCGACCATGCGAGGCAATTGATCCAGCATTTGCGCAAGCTCGACCTGAAGTTTTCCTTCATAGGTTTGCGCGCGCTGGGCGAAAATATCCAAGA
Organism: Pseudobdellovibrionaceae bacterium; assembly: GCA_022843085.1. Classification (GTDB taxonomy): domain Bacteria; phylum Bdellovibrionota; class Bdellovibrionia; order Bdellovibrionales; family JAMPXM01. The sequence continues at coordinate 3,222 of JALHOI010000334.1, read as the reverse complement.
TAACTTGGTTGCGATCGACGACGCGAACTTTCCATTCGTTCTCTAAGTTTCTAATTTGAACGCCCGACAATTGATGATCAACGGCGACCACACTGGCGTGCGATTCACGAACCAGTTCGCCGATTTCAGAAACCTTACCGGTGCCGATAAGTGTGGCGGGGTTGTAGGCCTGTAGAACTTGAGTGATAGAGCCAACGACTTCGCCACCGGCGGCTGTCGCAAGTTCTTCGAGTTCGAAGAGACTTTCTTTTAACTCGGTGAAGACTTCGGATTTTAAACCGACGCCCACACAAACGATTCGTTCTTTAGGTTTGAGAAGAGTTTTTCCCGATTCCCAGCGCTGCGAGAGCGGTTGGGCAGTTACGTCTCGTTTTCCGATTTTGAATCCCCCTCTCTCAATTGTGAAGAGGTCTGGGTCGAGATTCAAGCGGTTCGTAAAATCTGGGAAAAACTATAATATTTCAGCGACTTGGCGGCTGGACCCGACCAAAGCCAAGGAGGCTTTCGACCCACGGTCACCACGTCGCGACCCAGTTCGGTGACCGTGGGTCGCGTGCAGCGGCAGGTCGCTAGCTCAGTTTCGTTCGCCAGGGCCTGGATACGTTGAGCTCGCTTCCATGAAGGCTTGAGCTTCCAGCGCGGTGAGCGCCACCGTGTTCACGATATCGTCGACGGTGCAGGTCCTCTGGAGCACGTTCGCAGGTTTTTGAATTCCCATCAGGAACGGCCCAATGACCTCACCGCCACCCAGCTGCTGAACCAATTTATAACTGATATTTCCCGCATCGAGATTCGGGAAGATCAGAATATTGGCGCCATTTTTGACTTCGCAAAAGGGGAAGATCCGTTCGACGATGTCCGGATTCACCGCCGTGTCGGCCTGCATTTCGCCGTCGACGATGAGGTGCGGGTATCGCTTTTTAACAATTTCGGCGGCCAGCTTCATTTTGCTGGGGCTTTCGCCACGAGATCTGAAGTTCGTGTACGACAGCATCGCAATGCGCGGCTGAATTTTAAAGTACTCGGCCACGCGCGCGGCATGAATGGCAATTGTCGCGATCTGTTCAGCTGAAGGGTCGATGTTCACCGCGGTGTCGGCAAAGAACAGCATCTTATTTTTGAAGAGCACCATATTGAGGCCGCTCGCAGTTTTTCGCTGACCGGCGCCGATGATTTCAAAAATCGGTTTCACGCAGTCCGAATAGTTCTGTGTGGCTCCGGTGACGAGCGCATGTGCGTCGCCCATATGAACCATCATCGACGCGAAATAGTCCGGATCAGCCATCAAGCGTTCGGCTTCGCGACCCATCACGCCTTTGCGATTTCTCATATCGTAGAGCTTATCCACGTACTCGCGGTACTTCGGGTGCTGGGAAGGATGGACAATCGGCACATTCTTTAAGTCATCAAACCCCAGAATATCCATTCGTTCAGCGATCTGATCTTTGTATCCCAATAGAACGGGACGAATAATGCCTTCGTGAACGATGGTTTGAAGAGCTTTTAGAATTTTTGTCGATGCTCCTTCCGGAAAGACGACGATCGGAAGATCTTTGCCACTCGACTTTGCCTGATTCTTCACCCGGTGCATGACCGAGCGAACAAAACCGGTGCGCGCGCCTTGAAGGGCTTCGAGGCGGTCATGGTAGGCTTGAAAATCTGCGATGGGTTTTCCGGCAACACCAGAATCCATTGCTGCTTTTGCAACAGCGGGAGTCACCCACAAAAGCACGCGCGGATCGAACGGCTTTGGAATCAGATACTCAGGTCCAAAGCTGAAACTTTGTCCGCCGTAAGCGGCCGAAACTTTTTCGGGAACTTCTTCCTTAGCGAGTTTCGCCAAAGCACGAACGGCCGCAAGTTTCATTTCTTCGTTGATCTGAGTGGCGCGGACGTCGAGAGCGCCTCGGAAAATGAAGGGGAAACCAAGGACGTTGTTCACCTGATTGGCGTAATCCGATCGTCCCGTCGCGATAATGCAGTCGGGGCGAATGCGTTTTGCAGTCGGCGGATCGATCTCAGGATCGGGATTCGCCATCGCAAAAATGATTGGATTCTTCGCCATGACTTTTAGCATCTCTTCCGTCATGGCTCCTGCGACCGAAAGGCCGACGAAAACGTCAGCGCCTTTGAGGGCATCGGTCAGAGTGCGGTCTTTGGTTTCCACCGCGAACTGCTCTTTGTATTTGTTCATGCCGTCTTTTCGGCCCTTGTAGACGACACCTTTTGAGTCACACATGATGATGTTTTCAGGGAGCACTCCGAGCGCCATAAAAATGCGACCGCAAGAAATCGAAGCGGCACCAGCGCCGTTCATCACAAGCTTGATGTCGCCCATTTTTCTGTTGGTCACTTCGCACGCGTTCAGAAGTGCGGCACCTGTAATGATGGCGGTTCCGTGTTGGTCGTCATGGAAGACCGGGATTTTCATTTCGCGTTTCAAACGCTCTTCAATTTCAAAACATTCGGGTGCTTTGATGTCTTCGAGGTTGATTCCGCCGAAGGTCGGTTCGAGTGCTTTCACGGCCGCGCAAAATTCGTCGATGGATTTCGTATGGAGTTCGAGATCGAAGACGTTGATGTTGGCGAACATCTTAAAGAGAACGCCTTTGCCTTCCATGACCGGCTTGCTGGCCAATGGTCCGATATCGCCAAGACCGAGAACGGCGGTTCCGTTGGTAATAACGGCGACAAGATTTCCCTTGGTCGTATAGTCGTAAACTTTTTCAGGATCCTTCGCGATTTCAAGGCAAGGAGCCGCGACACCGGGCGAGTACGCAAGTGAGAGTGCGCGTTCGCTGGAAACAGCTTTACTTGAAATGACTTCGACTTTTCCCGGCGTCGGACGCATGTGATAGTCGAGAGCGTCGCGGTCCAGTTGGGTTTTTTCTTTCGACTTCGGTTTGCCAGCGACCATTTCAGAGGCCACTTCCGGCGATTTCTCGTTGGACATAATTCATTCCCTCAGGCGTCGATGCAGCTATGCGTTAGCGACGTTCGCTCGAGACTAAGGAGCGGCGTTCCTCAAGTCAAATCGCGCCGTCATAACAAAGCGACGCTTCAAGATAGCGTCACTGGTCTTCGTCTGGCGAAGTGCCTCATTTTTAGCCTCTTTGTCCATGGAAACTGACAATACCTATGAAACGCTGTCCTGAAATCGAAGATTGAACGAGACTTCGCGCCTGGTTCTCTCTCACAATAAAAGCGTAAGAATTTCGACCG
>JALHOI010000333.1 GCA_022843085.1 Pseudobdellovibrionaceae bacterium | reverse complement strand
TCCAATGTGCATAAAGCTTCGAAACACCGTAGGGGCTGCGTGGATAGAACGGCGTCTTCTCGTCAAGCCACTCGGACTGCGCTTTGCCGAACATTTCGCTAGTTGAGGCTTGGTAGAATCGCGCGTTTTTATTCACAATACGAATCGCCTCAAGCATTCGGGTCGCGCCAAGGCCCGTAACATCTCCAGTCAATAGAGGCTGATCCCAGCTCGCGGCGACAAAACTTTGCGCGCCAAGATTGTAGACTTCGTCCGCTTGGGATTTCTCCATCACCCGAATGAGCGAAGAGAGATCGGTGAGATCGCCGCTAACGAACTGAATATCCTTTTCGACGCCGAGTTCTTGAAGTCGGCCGTGCGTGTTGCTGGCGCGCCGGGCGTGAAGACCGAAGACGCGGTAGCCTTTACCCAGCAAAAGCTTGGCGAGGTAGGCGCCGTCTTGACCGGTCGCGCCGGTCAGAAGAGCGGTTTTTGTGTGAATCATGTCGTGATCCTTTCCGACGTTTTCAACTTTTCAAGCGCTGCGTGAAAGCAGTCTTCAAGTGTCGTTTCAAGTTTGATTTGAGGTGTCCAATTCGTCGCGGCGCGAATTTTGGTCACGTCCGCACACATTCGCCTTTGCTCGTTCGGTCGCAACCGCGACGGATCGGTTTCAAATTTTGTCGAGGTGCCAGAAATTCGAATCAAATGATCGAGAATAGTTTGAAGCTCGACTTCGACACCCGAACCGAGATTATAAATTTCGACCGGCTGAACTCCGATTGAAATTGGCGCGCGCATCGTAAGAAGCTTCATGTAGGCGGCGACGACGTCACGAACGTCGGTGAAGTCACGTGTGACGCGCAGGTCGCCGGTTTTCATCGGGCCCGCCAAGTCCTTGTCGCCGTGACCCGCGTCAACTTTTCGTCGTGCGAGCTGCGCGGTGAAACTGGCGACAGCGAAGTGTTCAGCCTGGCCGGGTCCGATGTGATTAAACGGGCGAGCGATGAGGGGCGTGAAGCCAGCGCCAGCGAAAGCTCCGCCAGGAAGAACGAGTTTCTCCATCGCCACCTTGCTCTGAGCGTAGGGGTTGCGCGGAGCAACTTGTGCTGTCTCTGTGACGGGTAAGTTTTTTTCATCGACCGCACCGTAAACTTCGCCGGTGCTGACGAGCAACACACGGCCCGAGAAACCCAAATCTTTGAGGGCTTGAAGGAGGTTTCGCGTTCCCTCGACGTTCACGTTTGTGGTTTGAACCGGATCTTCAAGGCTTTGCGCCACCGAACTTAAAGCCGCGAGGTGAAGAACCGTGTCGAATTTCTGGCCGGCCTTCTGGCCTGAATGCTGGCCTGATACAAAACTGTAGACCGCCTCAGCCTCAAGCAAATTGAGCGATTCTGGAAAGGCGATGACGTTCGCGGCACCCACGTGGTTGATGAAGTGTTGTCCGACGAAGCCCGATGCGCCTGTGACCAGAACTTTCACAGCGAAGCCTCGGCGCCAGATACGCGGCTGCGCGGCAACGTGCGCTCAGCTGTGAAGTCGATCCACTTGGATTCGACGAAGGTTTTAAATTCGCGGCGAAAGCGATCGGGTGCGAAGCGCAGGGCGTTGGCGCGGCAGGCGTCGGCGGAAAACGAGTTCTGCTCGAACTTTTCCACAGCGTGCACGATCGACTCGACGCTTTGTTGATCGAAGAGAAGGCCGGTTTTACCGTCGAGAATCGTCTCTAAGGCTCCACCTTTACCGAAGGCGATAACCGGGGTTCCGCAGGCTTGGGCTTCGAGCGGTGCGATTCCGAAATCTTCTTCGGCCGCGAAAACAAACGCCCGCGCACGCTGAAGATGATCGCGCAAGACCTCGTGCGATTGATAACCCAAGACCTGAACGTTCGGTCCGCTGCTCGCGCGTACACTCTCCATCTGCGGACCGTCGCCGATGATGACAAGTTTGCGATTTGGCATTTTTGAAAAGGCTGCGGCGATGAGATCCATTTTTTTGTACGGAACCATGCGAGAGGCCGTGAGATAAAATTCCTCGCGATTCGTCGGCCCCATCGTGAACGCCGATACGTCGACAGGTGGATAAATAACGGTCGACGATCGACCGTAGACGCGCTTGATTCGTCGCGAGATGAAACCCGAGATGGCGATGAAGTGGTCGACGCCGTTCGCGGTTCGAGCGTCCCAGATGCGCATGAAGTGAAGCAGCACACGAGCCATCGCGGATCGCAGCCCCGACACGAGGTTCGATTCACGCAAGTACTGATGCTGAAGATCCCACGCGTAACGAATCGGCGAATAGCACATGCAAATGTGCAACTGATCGGGCCCAACCAAAACACCCTTCGCCACCGCGTGCGACGAGGAAATGATAATATCGTAGCTTGAGAGATCGTGTTGCTCGATCGCCAGTGGCATGAGCGGAAGTGCCTGGCGGTAGTGGCGCTTCATGAATGGAAGTTTCTGCAAGAAGCTGACAACCGGCTTTTTGCCGCGCAAGAAGCCTCGATCTTTTTCCGGCACGAAATCAATCAGCGAAAAAAGATCGCTGTCGGGAAAGCAATCAAACATTTGCTCAAGAACGCGTTCAGCGCCCGAATACACCGTCAGCCAGTCATGAACGAAGGCGATGCGACGCGCGCTCTTGCTGTCGCCGCCTGAAGGCGCGCTCACGGTCGCGCCGAGGGGCGCGCTCATGACAGAGCCGCGCGAATGCGAGCCGCGATGTAATCGAGGTGCTCGTTTTCAAGGCCCGGCCAGACTCCGACCCAAAATGTGTCGTTCATGATGCGATCGGTGTTTTTCAAATCGCCGACGACGCGTTTTGTGATGTCGCGGTAGGCCGGTTGCTTCAGAAGATTTCCGCCGAAGAGCAAACGCGTTCCGATTTTTTCGCTTTCGAGTTTTTTGACCAGGTCGTTGCGCGAGATCTTTGCGCCAGGCTTAAGAGTCAGCGCGAATCCGAACCAGCTGGGTTTTGCGTCTTTCGAAGCGCGCGGCAGTTCGATCACATCATCTAGGCCCTGAAGCTTCGTCATCAGGTATTCAAAATTTGCGCGTCGTTTTTCAATGAAGCCCGGAAGCTTCTTCAGCTGCGACACTCCGATCGCGGCCTGCATGTCGCTCACTTTAAGATTATAGCCGACATGGCTGTAGATGTACTTGTGGTCATAGCCGTTAGGCAGATCGCCAAGTTGCCAGTCATAACGTTTTTTGCAGGTATTGTCTTTTCCTGGAGGGCACCAGCAGTCGCGGCCCCAGTCGCGGAACGATTCAGCCGCGAGCTTCAGGATTGGGTTCGACGTCAACACGGCTCCGCCTTCACCCATTGTGATGTGATGGGCCGGGTAGAAACTGACAGTCGCGATGTCTCCGAACGTGCCGATGGGTTTGTCGCCGATCGACGCCCCGATCGCATCACAGCAATCTTCGACGAGCCACAGACCATACTTGTCGCAAAACTCTTTCACCGCTTTCGCATTGAAGGTGTTGCCAAGGGTGTGCGCGATCATCACAGCCTTCGTTTTTTCCGAGCGCGCAAGTTCGAGTTGCGAGATGTCGATTTCGTAGGTTCCGAGGAGGACGTCGACAAACACGGGAACGCAGCCATTCTGAATGATGGGATTCACCGTGGTCGGAAAACCAGCGGCGACTGTGATGACTTCGTCTCCGGCTTTGATTCGCCGATCACCAAGTCTTGGCGACGTCAGCGCTGAAAACGCGACGAGATTGGCCGACGAGCCGCTATTCACAAGAAGTGCGAACTTTTGACCGCAAAACTTTGCAAATTCTTTTTCGAATTGATCTGCGAAACGCCCGGCGGTCAGCCACATGTCGAGACTCGCCTCGATCAATTGTGCCAGATCGTCTTCGTCAAGAACCTTGCCGGTGACCGGAATGTAGTCGACTCCGGGTATGATTTTGCGTGCGGGTTTTGCGCGGTGAAAAGCCCGGGCGGCATCAAGAACGGCCTGCCGGTCGGGCGTCGTAGTTTCAGTAAAAGCCATGCCGTTTCATAACTTAGCTCAGGAAAAGGTGCCAGGTCGGATTTCTGGCCGCGCCGCGGCC
>JALHOI010000332.1 GCA_022843085.1 Pseudobdellovibrionaceae bacterium | reverse complement strand
TGTATGAAGTTGAAGGGCGGCCGCTGTCAGTCCACCCAGCTTCGCGACGATATAAAAGTAGTAAAGATGATTGAAGTTTCGCATTCGCTAAAACGCGCTTGGCATTTCTAGAAATCGTTCGGCGAATGGGTTGCCGCCTTTTCTCATCGGATCATGACCCGAATTGCGTTTTTCAGCATCGACAGATGGGTAGAGCTGTTCGTAGTCGACAACGTTACCAGTTTCAGATCTGCGATAGATGTGCGAGCGCCGCAGGTCGGCCGTCGATGCGATTCCACAAGCTCCCATGATTTCTGCAAACGCGTTGACGGTTTGGTTTTGATAATTCGCAACACGCACTCGTTTGTCGCTTTCGACGAGGCCGACCGCAAGATTCGGGTCGTTCGTCGCCACACCAGTTGGACAATGATTTGTATTACATCGACGAGCCTGAATACAGCCGAGAGCCAGCATCATCCCGCGTGCTGAATTCACGACGTCGGCCCCGAGGGCCAAGGCCTTCAGCAAGTTAAACGCTGTTACGACTTTGCCGGACGTAATAATTCGAATGTGTTTTTTTAGGTCCATGAGATCGAGCGTATCGCGAACAAAGGTAAGCCCTTCGATCCACGGCGTTCCGATACTGTTGGTGAATTCAAGCGGGGCGGCGCCCGTGCCGCCCTCGGCACCATCGACGGTGATGAAATCCGGATAAGTTTCGAGTTTTTTCATCGCACGGCAGATCGAAACAAATTCAGCGGGTTGGCCGATGCACAGCTTAAACCCAACCGGTTTTCCGTCACTCAAATCTCGCAGCTCGGCGACAAAGCGAATCAAACCTTCGGCATCTGAGAACCGCGAATGAGCCGGTGGTGAATTGACATCTTTTCCGATTTCCACGCCTCGAATTTTGGCAATTTCTGCGGTGACTTTGGCTGCCGGTAGGATGCCACCGTGAGACGGTTTCGCCCCTTGGGAAAGTTTAATCTCGATCATCTTGATATGTGGATGATTCACTCTCGCCTTAAACTTTTCTGGGTCAAAACCGCCGTCGGGCTTTCGGCAACTAAAGTAACCCGTGCCGATTTGCCAGACGATGTCTCCACCGGGCTCGAGGTGATGGGGTGTGACGCCGCCCTCGCCTGTGTTGTGGTAAAAGCCACCGAGCATCGCACCCCCGTTCAGCGAGCGAATGGCAGGAGCGCTAAGAGACCCGTAGCTCATCGCCGAGATGTTAAAAATGCTGGCGACGTAAGGCTGCTTGCACTGATGGTTTCCGATCTTCACCCGAAGCGAAGCTGGGTCAATGTGAGATGGTCGAAGCGAATGCTGCGCCCATTCAGCGCCGCTCGCATAAAGATCGCGCTGTGTGCCGAAAGGCAGGGTGTCGCGCTGGCGTTTCGCCCGCTGATAAACGACCGAACGCAGTTCGCGCGAGAACGGTGCACCGTCCGTATCGTTTTCCACGAAGTACTGCTGAATCTCTGGACGAATCTCTTCAAAAAAGTAACGAAGCATTCCCAGTAATGGGTAGTTTCGCAAAATTGCACGTTTGGTTTGGAAGGCGTTGTGACACCCGATCGCAATCAGCGGCAGCAAAACGAAGAACGAAAGATAGAAGTATTCTGAGAAGTGTTCTCCGAGAAGAACGACGGCGCAGACGAGTGTGATCGCGAGACTAAAAAAGAGTTTTCGCATAAGTCATACTCTGAACTACAAACAAAAAAAACGCCCTCCAAACACATCGTCGGAGGGCGTTTTCTGATCGACCTTCAGACGAAGGTCGGTGCGAGACCTTCAGACGAAGGTCGGTCTGGAATTCGGTTCAGTCGATTCGAACTTAAGTTCGTTCGTCCAAACCGGAATCAGAGACTAGTAACGGTTTCCGCCGCCGCCGCCGAAGCCGCCGCCACGTGATCCGCCGCCGCCGCCGAAGCCACGACCGCCGCCGCCTTCACGAGGCGCCATTGGCTTTGCTTCGCTAACAGTCATTGCACGACCTTCGTACATAGCACCGTTGAACTTGGTGATGGCAGTTGCTGCCTCTTCATCAGTTCCCATTTCAACAAATCCGAAGCCTTTGCTTCGACCTGTTTCACGGTCTGTGATGATTCGAACGCTGTCGACTGTTCCGCATTCAGCGAAAGAATCGGCAAGGATTTGTTCAGTTGCAGAAAACGGCAGATTGCCGACGTAGAGCTTCTTTCCCATTAAAACCTCCTAAGGCATGGGTTGCCACTTTGAAGACGTATCTCGGAGGTTTGACCAGAAAAACGGGCCAGAGGGACCTTGGGATCTAAACCGAACTTACGGAACGGATCGAAAAGGGACTCTAAAACACTCGAAAACGGACTCGAAGGGACAGTAATTTATAAACGAGCTCACCTCAAACTTGGTCCCTATGACCACGAAATCAGCTAACCCGAGGAACCAGTTTAACGGAACCTTGGTTGAAACTATCACGGCGGCAACCGATAAGCTAGACAGTGATAGTTTCGACGCGTTGTTTTTTGAGGTCGAAATTTCAGGCAGGTGTCTCGCAGAACTTGTCAAAGTGGTAATGAGTCTCATTATAGTACAGTAGGCCTGCTCTGGGCCGTATGAAGCGATTTTGCGAGTTCTTCCGCAAGCTCTGATTTTCGATCTGTCAGGTCCGTTTCGGTTCCAGCGTTTCCTAGTCCTAGGTTTGTTTCGTTCTGTTTTGTCTGTTCACAGCCAACCAGGGAGAGACTTTATGACGAACCAGATTGTGTCCTTCCACTGTGTTTTGAAAGATCGTTTAGGTCGCGTGATTTCGAGCTCGTTCAATCAAAACGTATCCACCGGCCAAGACCCTTCGGGCCAACTTCGCGGCTTCACGCGTGGCATGCAGGATCTGAAAAAAGGCGAGCGGCGAAGTATTTTTGTCGGCGCCGAAGAGGCTTATGGATTTTACGATTTAAAGAAAGTTGTCGAGCTGACACGCGATGATTTGCCTTCGCACGAAACGGTGAGAATTGGTGATGTCGTCGTGATGGCGCTCGGTGAAGAGTCTGTGCCGGCTCAACATCGAGTTACAGCTCTGCTTGGCGATGTTGTGACTCTCGACTCGAATCATCCGCTCGCGGGGCAAGATTTGATATTCGAGATCGAAGCGACCGACGTACGAGATGAGACTGATCTTGATAACGATAACGATGACGATGACTCGGTTGCGGCGGGTTACGAGACCCAAACGATTCATTAGGCGCGCAGACTTGTCACAAGATGATTATCTTCAACTGAGCGGCGAATTTTCAAACTCAGAAAAAGAAAGGCGCGATCAACGCGCCTTTCTTTTTATTCGGACTTTCGGTCGGCGACTTAAAATCTGAGCGATTCGACCGGCATTTCGCTAGTCAATTTTGGTCTCGCCTGTAGCGCGGTTGAGCGACATGACCCCGGAAAGGATATCGCCTTCAAATGTCTGGCAAGACGGGTCTTTAAAGATGAGTGTGCCGACTTCGCCTGGATAAAGCGGGCAAGACATTTCAACTTTTGGAACTGACACATTCGAGTTTAGTTCGACCTGAAAGGTACACCCGACCGCCGTCTTTTGAACGTTGCGCGCGTAACCGCCGAATTGCAAAGAATCGTAGCCCACTTCGCAAGCCGATGCGATTGACGTCGTGACGAGACCACCGAAACACAAAACAAGTGCACAACTCGTAACAAGCTTATTCATGAAAACTCCCCCAAAGTAACGATCAGACCCCGGGGTAGTTAGTAACACGTCGAATTCACTCTGAAAACAATCGCTGTTGGTGGCAAAGATGACATCCATAAACGAGCCGCGGTTTTGTAGGGATTGCGAAAACCGAGGTTTCCGCCGACTTTCCACTCATGCAAAATTTCTCAGGCCAAAAAAAAGGTGAAACCTTTCGGTTCCACCCATTTCAATTTCGCTAACTTTACCTAGCGAATATCGTCGTATCGCAGCTTAGTAGCGATTTCCGCCGCCACCGCCGCCGAAACCACCACCACCGCCGCCGTAGCCACCACCACCGCCGCCACCCATCAGGGCGCGGAACAGTGCGGAAACGAACCAGACACCGGCGAGCACGCACAGAC
>JALHOI010000331.1 GCA_022843085.1 Pseudobdellovibrionaceae bacterium | reverse complement strand
CATGGTCGGCTACAAAATCGTTACCGGGAACCTCTTCATCATGCCGATGATCGGCAAAGTGAATGAGGGAAATTTGGGAACTGAAGACGACGTGAACGACTACATGATTCACGCACAGTACGACAATCCTGAAACAGATCTGTCGCTGGGCTTGATCTATCAGTTGCGCCTGGGCAACGGAAGTGACGTCGTCGTGAATTCCGACTACATGGGCGGGGTTGGCTCAACCAACAGCGGCAACTACAAACACAACTACATCGGTCTCTTCTCGCAGCAGAAAGTTTCGACGTTCACGGTCGGCGTCGAAGCCGGAATTTTGAGCGGCGAAACGGGTGTTAAGACTGCGACCCAACAAGACGTGAAACTTAACGGTTTTGGTCTCGCAGCTGAAGTTGGTTGGAAGCCAGAAAATTCAAAGTGGTCCGCGATGCTGAAGGCCGGATTTGCTTCTGGCGATGACCCGGGTTCAAACGATACCCAAGAGGGCCTCGTGTTTTCTCGCAACTACCGCGTCGGCATGCTGATGTTTACGCATCCCCTGGGTCAGCGCGACTTCTTGCGTTCGGGCCTCTATCGCGACACGACGACGTCGGCGGCCTCGCAGATCGACACCGAAGCAATTTCGAATGCGATCTACGTTGCTCCAAGCGTGCAATTCAAATCGAACGACAAGTGGAGCTACGGCGGCACCTTCATCACGGGCCGCCTCAACAAAGAACCAATCGCGGGCGGCAGCACCGCAAGCGATCTGGGCTATGAAATTGATGTCAATGTCACGTGGTCGCCATTCGATCGCTTCACGTGGGTGACAGAAGTGGGTGCGCTGCTTCCAGGAGAAACTTGGAAGGCGGGCCCGGCGAACTTGGACAACTCGTTCGCCTACGGAATTACGACCAAGGCCGCTATTCGTTTCTAAAACTTCTAAGGCGACCTCGCGGTCGCCTTTTGATCATCAGCTTTGTACGACAACTTGATTGCAACTTGAATACAGATGATCGACTAGCGGAGCAGGGCCCTGGGGGAGCGATCCCCCAGGTTTTTTTTTAAAAGCGGCGCCGGCTTGGGGCTGTCATTCCGGTCGGCGAAGTCGACGTTGGAATCGCCGGAAGATTAATGACCGGCATCGTTGTCGTCACACCCGATCGGAAGCTTGGTGCGCCGCCACTTCGAAGTTCTCCAAGGTTCGTTGGAATGTCTAAACGCCGGTCTTCAAAAACAGAACCTGTGATTGGCCCCGAAAACGTTCGCGAAGTACGAGAGTTTGTATTGCCGCGCGAGTTCGACAACCCGCCAACAGTGTCTTTCATGAGGCGCTGGATCTCGGCAAATCCTTTTGTGAATTCGTTGAAGTCACTGCGGTCGATCGCGCCGCGAGTCTGATACTGCTTAAACGGTGTCAGCTGAAGCGGTTCGAAGTTAAGTCCGATGTCGCGGCGAAGGCCTTCGTAATCCGACATGACGAGTGCGAAGTCGCGTCGCGATTCTGCGTACTGAAGACCCAGCTGCTGATCAAGCGGGTTGCGAAGAAGCTCTTGCCGGTCAGCTTCCATCTGCGTGCGAGCAAAACGAGCCTGTTCTTGAACTTCTTTTGCGCGTTCAGAATATTTGCTGGCCTCTTCTTTCACTTCTGAACCTTTTCGAAGAGCGGCCAACTGATCAATCATCTTTGAAACAGTTTTATTGCTGCGACCGCTTTTCGAATTTGCGAACTCGTACGCGTCGGCGTGATCCTGGATTGCTTCCATCGATTTCTCAATCGCAGATCGTGCATGCTCGACACGGTCTTCGTCGCTCGAGAGAAGCTCGCCCTTCAAGAGTTTCTTTAGCTCTGAATGGCTTTTCTCGATGTCTTTAAAAATCGCCTGCGAAAGCGCTGTCTCAGAGAGAAGTTTGCCTTTCGAATCTCGTTTCTCAATTCGCGCCGCAGGATCTTCAAGCGCATTTGCCCAGCATGTGATGCGCTCTGCTTTGTCGAGAGACTCGCCGGCCGCATCTTTGACGCAGTTTTTTACAGCGCTCGCTTTGGCCTTTTGCTCGTCTTCGGCTTCGGTTTTAGTTTCGTCTTTCGCCGATTCTGGCCTCGCGTCGGTTGTCGAACCACCGGCGACGGTTTCAGTCGGGCACGAAAGTTTTTGTTTCGCGCGCGCTTCCCTCACGTGGGTTGTAAGAATGCGTTGTGCTGCATCTTTTTCCCAGATGGTCTGAGCTAACGTCGCTCGAATCATCGTCGTAACCTTACCAAGATTGTCCGAACTTCCAGCTGGTGCGGCCGTGATTTTCGTCATCTTTTCTTGGCCTTCTTCGACTTCTTCGAAATTGACGGTGTAAGCCACGCCGCAGAGTTTGAATTCTCCAGTGTGAGGAGCTGGCGGAGAGGGCTTTAAGGCGGCCGGTAGAGCCGCAGGTTTTGCGGCTGCAACGGTCGCGACCGGAACTGCCGTTGTGGTTGGAGCAGCCGCTGTGACGGGAGCAGGTGCGGGACCGTCAGCTTTGACAGCAAGTGCGGCGGGCGCGGTGCTGACTTTACCGTCCCCGGTCGAAGCCGATGTTCCACCCGAAGCTGCAGTCACTTCGCTTTTCGGAGACCCGGTCGCCGCGAGCTCAGTCGTTGAGAACTCGATTTTTTCCCACGACACGTTGGCCGCAAGAATCATAAAGAGAGCGCCTTTGAGGGCTGTTGCTTTGTTCAGTTTCATAAAGCCTCCGTCGATCCGTTCCAAAACATTTAAAAAAGGGTCTACGTCTTAAAAGTAGTCCAAGACTCGAGCCGCGCGAGCAGGTGGACCGTGCCAGGTGATCTAAGTCATCGAAACATCATCCGATTCTTTGAACACTCTGTGCTCGCAAGTCGCATCGGTCGCACCCACTCGATTGCGGAGGTTCGTGACAGGGGTGGGGGGTGCATCGCTTTGTCGCCACAATTCAGGTACTTACAGTGTCAAAAATTCTGACAGGGCGAAGAGCTGATTTTGCGCTGCTTTTGCGTCGCGAGAACGACGGTGCTAAGAGCTTAAAGCCTATGCGTCTTCAGTTTGATCCGGCGCCACGACCGGCCTCTCGTGCCCCCAGTGAAAACACGTTAGCCCATCGACCTGCGGTCGACGACCGCCTTTGGTTTGATTGGAATTGGCAGATGCGCGCATCTCTCAAAGACGAAGCTGACTTTAAAGAGGTCTTCGAGCTTTCGCCGGATGAAGAAGCGGGATTTCGTGGTGCTGAGGGGAGCCTCAAACTTTTTGAAGTTCGAACGACTCCTTACTACGCCGCACTTGCGGACCGAACAGATTCACTTGATCCGATTCGTCGAATCTTGATGCCTCGTCGCGAAGAACTTCATCGCGGAACTCAAAGCATGCTTGACCCGCTTGGCGAGCGGCGAAATAGCCCTGTTTCGCGCATCGTGCATCGGTACCCCGATCGGGTTTTGTTTCTCGTGACAGATTTTTGCTCGGTGTACTGCCGTTACTGCACACGAAAACACTTTACCGGCGGTGAACAGAGCTTCGCAAAAAAGGACGAGTATCAAGTCGCACTCGATTACATTCGCCGCGCGACGGGTATTCGCGAAGTCATACTTTCGGGCGGTGATCCACTGACTTTGTCCGACTCGATTCTCGATCGAATCTTGACCGATCTTCGCGCGATCGACCACGTCGAAGTCATTCGCATCGGATCTCGCATGCCGGTCGTCAACCCCATGCGGGTCACGGACGACCTCGTTCGCACTCTTCGAAAAGCGAAACCGGTTTTTTTAATGACCCACTTCAATCATCCGCGTGAACTGACCCTTGAGTCCGCAACGGCGATCGAAAAGTTTGTCGACGGCGGAATTCCAGTTTTCAACCAAATGGTTTTATTAAACGGCGTAAATAATTCTGCTGCGATTGTTCAGGCGTTGTCGCGTCGGCTGCTGTTTCTGCGCGCAAAACCTTACTACATGTTTCAGTGCGACCCTTCGTTTGGAACGGACCACTTGCGCACAAGCATTGAAGAGAGCCTCGAAATTCAGGCTCAACTTTGGGGCCGAATCTCGGGTCTCGCGATGCCGAATTACTCGATCGATATTCCT
>JALHOI010000330.1 GCA_022843085.1 Pseudobdellovibrionaceae bacterium | reverse complement strand
TCTTAAAAATTTGTTCGAATTGTTCTTCGTCATCGAGAGGCGCGACAATAGTTTCATTTGCCACTGCACTTGAAACGCCCGCGCTGTCGCTTGCCGCTTGGCCGGGTACCGCATCTGCTAACCCGCTGCCGGCCTTAACGAGTAATGAATCGACGTGACCATGGTAACAACCATCGAACTTTAGTACCTTCGTTCGACCCGTCGCGGCTCGAGCCACGCGAAGCGCACTCATGACGGCCTCAGTACCCGACGAAACGAACCGAAGTTTTTGAACCCACGGAATTCGCGAGGTGATCCACTCGGCAAGCTCAAGTGAATAAGGTTCGCACGCGCCGAACGTCCAAGCGAGGTCAACTGTCTCACGAACAACTTTGGCCACATCGGGGTCGCGATGCCCTAAAAGCAGCGGCCCGAAGCTTTGACAAAAATCGAGATAGGTTTTGCCTTCGACCGAGGTCAGCTCGCAACCCGAGGCTTCGCGAAAAAAAACAGGCGTTCCACCGACACTGCGAAATGCTCGAACCGGAGAATGAACTCCGCCCGGTGCGATTTTCAAGGATCGAGCAAAGAGGTCTTGCGAATTCATCGGGCCAATTTCGTTACTCATTATCGTAATCTTTCACTGCTTAATCTTTCACTGCTCTTTCAAATCGAGTGCAGAAATTTATGAAAATCTGCTTCACTCAAAAACACGGCGAGTCGCTTTTCAAGCTCGGTCTCGCTGACCCCGCAAGCTCGCAAGCCGTACCGAACGGCTGCACTCGTCGCACCTGGACCGGTTGCATGATACCCGTTTGCGATCGAGGAACAAACCGCAAGTGCGTTTTGAAATTGAGTTCCGCTTTTCCAATAAAAGAATCGCGCCCTCGTCAAAACTTCTTGATCTGGGACCTCGCCGTCGACTCGGTATGTTGCAAGCGCGGCACCCGCGCGGCCAGTGACGGGTGCGTCTTCGTGGGTCAGCCGCAACCACTCGATTTTATTTCCGGCCAGGGTCTCGAGCCGAGTCTCTTCACCTTCACCAAGCCCTTCGCTCGAGCCGTGAACCCACACACCCTGCCCGGCTAGCTTCTTCCAGGTCGACAACCCCGCTGTCCAAACATAAGTATCGGGCGATTGACCTGGGTTCATCGCTTTTCCCGGCCACGCCTCAGTTTTCTTCGGCCACGCCTCGGCACGAGCGATGAACAGACCGCGCGCTGAAGTTGGGTCTTTTAGGCTGACGGTTGCGACCGCAGCATGTGAAATTTCTCGGCGTGCGCCGCCCGCTACGCCTGCGTAAACTTCATCTGGCGAGCGCGGTTTCGGCCAGACCGAACGCGTCGCGCGAAGTTCGCATGAGTTCAGCACGTCGCCCGCGTCAGTCAGACCGCGAATGAATTCGATCGTTCCATAATCGCGACGCAAAATCGTGACGCCGATTTTTTGATGACAGCCGCCGCCATGCCTAGCAAGTTCGCGCCGCTCAGCCTCGACACAGCTTCTATCGTGAGACGCATCGATACGCGAACAAAGTTCGATCAGATCCTGACGGTCTGAGCGAACTTCGATAGCGAGGGCACCTTGCGCTGCCGCAGCCGGATTGACCGATAAAGGTAAGACCACAAAGTGCAACTTCTGCAGCGCCGCTCGCAATGAGCCGGCACTTTCAATAAATGGATCTCCGTAAATCGCACTGCTCAGCAACCGATCGAGCGCCGCTTTTGCGACGACAATTGCATCGCAAGAATCATCGATCGCAAGGGCTGTCAGTTTCGATACGCGCGTGGCGATGTTGCCACGAACCGGCACAAACTCAATTTCGGGCGGTTGCTCCGGCCAAGGTAACGCCCATTTCAAAAACGGCTCGAGATTGTAAACCCGGCGCGGCGAAGAAGTGAGAACACGAAATGGTAAAGGCCGGAGATTCGGGCCAGTGCGCTGAACCCAACGGTCGCGTCGCACGAGCAAAACATCTCGCGCATCGGCTCGCGGCAGCGTCGCAGCGATTTGTGTGCCAGTGCGGTCTAGAATTGGAAGGTCTTTCCACGAGTGTACGACAAGGTCGACTTTTCCGGACATAATGTCGGCGACGAAGTCTTCGGTGAAAACTCCTTTTTCCGGCATCTTCCACAGAGGATCATCGGCTCTTTGATCGCCAAGCGAAGAGCGAAAGTGAAACTCGAGCTTGATTTTTTTAGGCTCAACCGCCTGAAGTGCACGGCCGACCTCAAAAGCCTGAAGTCGGGCGAGATCAGATTGCCTCGCCGCGATCTTCACGACCATACGTCATCCCACCCAAACGGACGATGGGTGGCCGTCGCACCACGAATTTCAACACGCTCTTCGATGAGATTTAAAGCCGCGTCTTTTTTTATCACCGCCACTTCGCGCGCCGATTCGATCATCGAAAACACCTCATCGAGAGCGCGAAGTCTTTTCGCAAGACCCAAATTTTCTAGCGAATCGAAGCGGCTTTCTCCACGTAAATCGAGAATCAAATCGTAGTGAACCACGCCGCGAATCCAAGCGGCGATCTCAACTGAAGCCAGCGGTGCCGCAACAATTAAGACTCGGGTTGCGGCAGGTTCAACTGACGCTGCCGCTCGAGGCCCGTTTTCGAGGCTGAAAAACTGAATCGGTTCAGAGGTCGCAGTCTCAAGCCGTTCTCGAGCCTTCTGTAAATTTCGAGCGTGGACCGTGACGGAAGCAGACCCCGCCTCATCGGTTTTTAACGCCTTCATCAGCCATGGCAAAATCTCGGTTGCAAGCTGACCCGAACCAAGAAATTCAATCTGAGGTTTTGCGAGGTCTCGCACCTCTCGTCTCACCAGGCTTCCGTAGGATTGGCTTCCGAGATCGAGTAAATGTTTTTGCCGCACCAGTTTAACGTCTTCGATTAAAGCTTTCGCCCATTGGCGAAGCGTCGCCGCAAAGGCAACCTCGAGCGCACTGTTTGTGCCCATTTGCGACTTTACGTCGATCGAAGCGATGTGGGCCTGTATCGCGTTTTTAAACTGACCAAATACCTCAGTCTCGCCGACGAGCGGTGAGTGCAAACCGCAGATAATCTCGAGTAATCGGCGGTAGGCCGATTCGTCTTCAAGCCACTCACCTTCTTCGACACCAAACGAAACCGTTTCGGCGAAGTCGGTCGGCACCAGAACGAGCGAGCGCAAACAGGTTTGCCAATTAAAAAATGGCACGTGCTGGCCATCGATTCCACGGGACGTACGGACCTGAGGCTGCAGAGCCGTGCCACCAGCGCGGTGATAGAGTTTGAGTTTCATGGCACCGAACATGCTGATCCCTTCAATCGACCCGTCTTGTATGCCTTAGAAGATAGCGAGAAAGCACGAAGCCTTTGTCACAAAAGTGTCAGGGCAAGAACGAGATGTGATCGCGGGTCTGGATTGAACTTAAGATGCTGAATATAAATGACTTTTTAGGCCGGCACTGTCCAAAATTTAATCGCGAATCGGTCTCACTTTGAGAGGTTTTTGTGAAACAGACGTCAAAAAATGTTGAGCCCGGATTTTCTGCGAGGAATGCCACCTTTCAAGCCGGGTCGGTCGCCCTCGCCGTGATCTTTACGTTCGCTTTCTCAGGATGCGGCCAGGCCAAAAAGAATCCTTCCGCCGGGGCTGGAACCAATCAGCAAAAGACAATGGCACCTGACCGTGTTGCGGTTGCTCAAGTCGGCATCACCCTTCTCGGCGAGCTGAGCCACATCGAGCGCGCGTTGAAACCCTACTTTGGTGTTTCGATGTCGACCCCGCCGACGGGCCTCGTGCCCGCAGGGCTTTCATGTAAAACAACAAGGTCAACACGGTTGACTCAATGGGAAACCGTTTGGCGCTGCGGGCTTGATTCGGCCGAACGAGGTCGAAAGGAAATCGAAGGAGTCGAACGACTTAACTTCGACTCTGCAACGCGAATTTTGACCTACACGGCGAAGTTCGAAACGCGAAATTTCGACGACAACGAACCCCGCGAAAAGGCGCACACGCTTGTCACGGGCCGCAAAATACGAATTAACTTTACAGCAGAATCATCAGATTCTTCGGCGATTGGTACGTTTCGCATGTCGTCCGTCGCCAGATCGGAAGAGCG
>JALHOI010000329.1 GCA_022843085.1 Pseudobdellovibrionaceae bacterium | reverse complement strand
AGCGACCACGATCGTGCGGATGGTGGCCTCTACCAAATCGCGGCCTACGGGCCAGAATTTCTTGCGGCTTTGAAGATCTATTTTGCAACACGTCTTGGTGCCCAGGTTGATATCGCGGTTTTCAGCGCGGGCACCGAACACCGCAATCGGTCGGTGGTCGAGAGCATCTCGATAACTCAAGATCTCAAATTCGCTGATTGGGTAACCGAGGTAAAAAGCTTCAATGACCTGACACCTTTAAAATCGAATTTAACGGATTCGTCGGGCTCGCTTTCGAATGAAACGTTGTGGTCCCAGATTCAAGCGCTTGGCGGACAAGACAAAATACCCTTCTTCGGTTTTTTCACGAAAGACCTGGCGGCTTTCGACTATTCGCAAAGTCGAGTCATTATTTTCGAAGACAACTTTAACGCAGTTCCAGTTCATCAGAGAAATAGTCTGGTCGTCGTAGCCCGGCCCGATGTGATTGAAGAAAGACTTCGCTTTCACAGCACGACGTCGACTGAACACTGGGCGCCGCAAGATCGGCGGTCGTCTGTTCAGGTTGACCGTGCCCGATACCGTCTTGTACGTGCGATCGGTATTCTCAGCAGGGCGGTTGACCGGGTTCAGCGTGGTGACTCTGAAACGCTGCCTGACGCCCTTCTGGCGCTGCAGTGGCAAACACAAATGGACGGCTCGAAACACTTTCAGTCGCGGCAAGTTAACGATTCGAAGATCTACCAAGAAGGCTTTCAAATTCTAAAGTCGGTCTACGAGCAGCACTTAATGCCAAACGAGCCAGTGCGACCTCGCGCCCGCGACTATTTCGAGCCGCCCGCATTCAGACCGTCCCGAGCTACGTGTGAGTCACTTTTCCTGAATTCTGAGTGGAGTCGGCCGTGAAACTTCTTATCGCGCTGGCACTTCAGTTTTTTTTCAGCAGCCTCGCGTATGCGACGCGCGGTGCGTGTGAGAACCTTTTTTTAGTCGAGATAAACAGCCCTGTTTCTCGGCCAACGAAGCCGTTTCCGACCTGGAAGCTTAACGATGCCGGAAACCTCGGAAATATCGTCGCTGAAGATTTCCTACCCGCATCTTTTGTTGAGCGCTTTAAAAGTGGTTCTGACGAGTCACTGAAGACATTGATGGGTGTTACCGAACGCGCGACGGGGCCCGATGGCCGCGATGAGCCTGGAATTTTTCTTTCGATTTACAGAGAGAATGATTCTTCAGTCGTTGTTGACCTTTCGCTTTGGGCCGGGGCAAGCGCAGACGCTGTACGAATCGACGATCTTTCGCTGCAAAATCCACTTTCGATTCGCAAAGACTTGCATCAAAGCCAGAGGCGAAGAGGACTTCCGTCCGATGTTTTTCTTGTGAGTCGCGATCGATTTCTCGCGTTTCTAAGAGCGGGTGGGTACTCAACGGTTGAAATTGAAAGTGGTGAAAATCTCTCGACCCACTTCCTTTACTATCGATTCGTCGGTGCGAGGCCAGCAAACCCGGCTGCAGAGACGATGAATCTCTACCTGCAGACGATTGTGCGTTTGACACGTCAGCAGCGCCTTCTTGGTCCAAAGTCATCTCTCAACGAACTTTCGCGACATCTTGGTGATGTACGTGGTGGTCGACACGTTTCTCAGAAACTTCGAGAGCTTTGGAATCTTCACCAAGACGACGCTTCGAAGCTTGAAGCAGAAGGCATCGAAACGCTTCGTGACGGTGCCGGCAACATCTTTGCTGTTCGCTACCAAACACAGATCGAATTCGTCGTTCCGTCTATCCCAGGTCGGCCGTTCCTGATTTGGTCTGAGATCAAAAAAAATCATGCGCATTACCTGAACATGAAAAGAGATCTTGAGCGCTAGGGTCGGCCGTAGTACCTCCGGGTTGCCCCGGAGGAGAATCTGATGAAATCGTTTATTCACATCGTAATTCATGGTCTCGTTTGCCTTGTCGTCACAGCGTGCACGAGCGGTTGTGGGTCGGCAGGTAGTTCATCCGGTGGTACTTTAGACGCCTCTGTAAAAAACCAGAAGCCTGTGGGCGGTACGCTTGTCGTGTTCGGCGACAGCCTTGCTGTTGGAACGGGCGCACAGCAGGAATCTTCGAAGCTCGCTAGCTGTTTGGGTGGTTTGCTGAACTGGCCCGACTGGTCGCCGTACGGCAGAAATGGCGCGACGTCAGCCGACGGTGTCCGCGATCTCGACGGTTTGCTTAAGCTCAATCCAAAAATTGTAGTTGTGAGTCTTGGAGGCAACGATGTTCTGCGAAGCACATTTGGCCAACCCATCGCAGCGGACGAAACCTTTAAAAATCTGAAGACGATTTATAAGGCGTTGACGGCGAAGGGAATTCTAGTTGTTCACATGGGCCTTGCGCCGCCATTCAGAGGTGCAGAGAGGTTGCCGGCCATCAAAAATGTAGCCGAGTCTGAAGGTGTGCTTTTTGTCCCAGATGTTCTCTCGGGAATGTGGGGTACATCTGAGTTTATGAGCGATTCGATTCATCCCAATGATAAGGGGTACCTTTTGGCCTGCGACCGACTTGCTACAGCGATGAAGCCCTACCTTTAAAACGCTTCTCTATTTGTTCGTTATCATCCGGGCGGCACCAGCCTTGCTCTCTTAGCTCACTCCTTTTATTGAACCCTGCCATGAGGTACTTAATGCGACTAGGTGCGCCTGCTTTTGTCATTTCGTTCTGCCTTTTGGCACTTTCGGCCAATGCTTCTGCAGAGACCTTTTTGCGACCTGAAGCTCAACTTATGCGAATCGATTCGCCGTGGCCGTCGGGAAGTGAAGTTTGGACTGACTCGGGCCTGTCGCATCCCTGTAATTTCCCTGACCAAACGATACGAGTTGAACGGCTCAACGGTTCCAAAATAGTCAGCTTCGGCAAAGCTGGAAAACGATATGAACTTGAATTGCAGACGCGTTCGGCGACACAACCCGGAATGATTACCGTCTACCAAGCCAACTGTAGCGTGGATCGATCGGACGAATCGCGGCGAATGTTTATCGATATTATTTTGAAAGAATCGAAGTCGAATCGAGATCTGCTTATCGAACTTTCTTTGATTGGTTTCGAGGATCGAATCGCAGCCCGACAGTTTGCGCCTGTGTTTATTGAGACGTTGGGCTTTCCTACGATACCGGCGCTCGTCTCATGGAGCCGCGGTGGTATTCGGTTTGTCGCCAACACGCAGTCCGGCGAACTAGGTGCTTATGATGAGCTCGGTCGATCGGTTCAAACAGCTGAAAATCTTCGGCTGTTTATTAATGCCGTCGTTGAACAAATGAAGGTCGATTCAGAGTTGGTGTCGGTCATTCGCAATTCATCGGCGCTAGAGAATAAATTTAATGATTGAGGTTTATATGAAAACGCTTTCGACTGTTTTAAGTCTTATCGCGATCTCAAGTTCTGGAATTTCAAGTGCAGCGCTAGCCAGCGAAAATCAGACGCCGCCAGCGTACTTGATGAAGTGGCAAGAAGCACAGGTCAAGATCAGCGATCTGGCTTCGCAGTGTGAGAAAAAACCGCAGATCACAGTCTCGCAAACAGGCGGTAGTCAGGATCGTATCATCCGCGCTCGGTGCAACATCATGCTTCCAATCGATCAGATTCAGGCGATCGATAAGTTTCCTCATAAAATCGTCATGGACGGCACTACCTTAGAACTTAATTACTCAGCAAATCGAGGCGTCTTCCCGCATACGCTTCACGTCACTTTGACTGCTATGAACGGATACCGGTCGAGCCTCGTCCCCGGAAAGGAAAGAGGAATCGTCTTTGTTGTTCCTAACGTTTCGAACGTCGACGAGAGACTTGATATCGAAGACAAAGTTATTGCGGCTATTTCGGCCGAGACCAAACGTGTTTTGTCGCGATCTCAAGATATCATCTTCGGCAAGAAGTTGATGAATCCGATGGTCGTCAGTGTTGACGGCCGGACGAAGATTCTGCTGCCGGTCGAATCCGATGTCTTCTTGGAAACGATTCGCAAACACCCAAGAAGTTTTGGTCTCGACTACCCCGAGAACTTCGATGAATAATGGCGGTTGCGGGGGCCGTGTTGTCGTGACCTGTGTTTGAATTTCAAAAATGGTGC
>JALHOI010000328.1 GCA_022843085.1 Pseudobdellovibrionaceae bacterium | reverse complement strand
TGGTGTTACAGGCGTGCGAGATCGTTAACAGTGGCTCGCAACCGCCCATCAACCTGCGCGTGCAGCAATTGCTGGTCGAACGGTTCAACGCAACTGAATTACAAAAAGAAGAATGGGCTCAATTCTGGGTTCGCTGGGGTCTTGAATCGCTTGAAGCATTTCTGAAACCACACTCGGGCAAGTATAGCTTCGGCGACGAAGTGACTGCCGCCGACTGCTGCCTCGTACCTCTTATGTTCACTGCCGATAGATTCAAAGTTTCAACGTCAAGCTACCCGAACCTTGAGCGCGTTGCCGCGAACTGCGCGGCACTTGAGGCCTTTAAGAAAGCGTCGCCGCCCCAGCAACCAGATTTTCCGAAGTCCTAGCGAGGTTCAGCGGCTTAGACGTCGATCGAAGATCAAACGTGATCTGCATCGACACGGCCAAAAGCACTAAACCAAGCGTCTGGTGTAAAACTGTAATATGCGGCGGAATATAAAGTAGCAGGTTTGCAATTCCCACGATGGTTTGAAGTACGACGACCACGCCACCTGCGTAGAAAAGTCGAACCAGGTTCTTCGGCATCTGACTGCGCTTCGCCCATGCGAATACTGCAAGACCTACGAACAACACAACAAGCGCATAGGCCGCAAAGCGGTGAATGATTTGAAGACCCATCGGACCTTTCAACGTCGGCACCCACTGCCCATTGCAGAGCGGCCAGTCGACACAGATCATTCCGGCGTAGGTCGACGCGACCAAACCACCGATTGCGATCTGCACGAAAACGACGACAGGCAAAAAGTAACGAAGCCAATAGAGCCCAAGAACAGTTTGAAGTTCGGTCGGCTTAACAGCAACCTGTCGGTTTTCGGATTTTAAACGCTCGCTTCGAACCGCGAACAGCATCCACAAAACGCACGAAAGAAAAAGTGTCGCCAGCAGTAGGTGCGACGTCACAATGTAGGGCTTTAACTGCATCGTCACCGTTTGACGGCCGAGGAAGATTTGAAAAACCAGAAGAACAAGGCCAATCACGCTTGCAACCCGTGTCGATTTCGTAACCGACTTCGAGCGCCAAGCGATAAACAGCGCGCCAGCAAAAATTAGCCCGACAACACCCGCGTACGCGCGATGAACGAATTCGAACCAAACACCGATGTGAAAATCCGGAATAACCTTGCCGAAGCAAAGTGGCCAGTCGGGGCACGCGAGTCCCGCGTTCATCGTGCGAACTCCGGCCCCAAGAGCCATCAGCCCGAGAATCAGAACCGCGAGGACACTGAGATAATTTTGAAACTTGCGCAGACTCACATTTCACCTCCGCCTAGGCTCGCGTTGGCCAGGTCATTGATCATCAGGGCATATCCGACCCAACGATCGACCACGGGCGCTGCGAGAAAAATCAAAATCGAAAGATTCGTCCACAAGAAAAATGGCAACCACTTCGTCTTCTCGTGTTTCTCAACAACCGACTTATAGAATCTCATAAATTGCCAGACGACGATGAACGAAAGCGGTAGTACAAGAAAAATATAAGCCCAGCGGGCCGAAGTGAAGTAGGGCGCCGCAGCTGCAGTCGCAACGTACGCAAAGACGTAAAGTGCCATATGAAAAAGTGTACGCTCGGTACCAAGACGAACAGGTAAAACCGGAATACCGCCGGCCGCATAATCTTCGCGAAACCGAATGGCGAGGCACCAAAAGTGCGGCATCTGCCACAGAAACATCAGTAGAAAAAGGTAGATCGGCTCGGGCATCCAGATCATCGGCTGGTTCGCCGCGTATCCGAGTAGCACTGAAGCACCGCCGGGAATGGCGCCAGGGACGGCTCCAAAAGCCCACTTGCGCTTCCACCACATTGTGTAAGGGCCATTGTAGAGAAAGACAGTACCAAGACCGATCGCGAGCACCGACGTATTAACCAGCAGTGCAGCGCACGCCCCAATGAACACAAAACCGAAGCCAAGGATGTAAGCTTGAGCGACTGAAATTCGACCCGATGGTACCGGACGTTTCGCCGTTCGTGGCATACGCGCATCGATTGTGGCTTCTTGGGCCTGGTTGATCGCGAAGCTTCCTGCTGACAAAAAGTAGAGAGCCGCAAGTGTCGCGAGGATGTGCCCGATCTCCCAGTCGGTCTGAAGACCGTGGCTCATGGCATAGCCGGCCGCGCCCGTGACGAGCACAAAGACCACAATCCCTGACTTTGTGAGATCAAAAAAGAGCCGCATTTGCTTGCGTTTTTCGCCCCGTTAGTTGGGCGCGTCAAGGAATGAACCCCGAGGCTGAGAATTCTTAACTAGAGTGGCGACTCGTTCGACACCCGCGTGACGATATCAAGAATGCAAAAGATCCACAGAACGATGAGAAAGAAGACGCCCGAACCGATAATCACGCGATTCATCAGGTTGTCGTACTTCAAATGCATGAAGTAACCCAAGACTAACGCCGCTTTTACCGATGCGATAGCGAAGGCCACCACCGCATTGAAGGCACCGAAGTCGACGAAGGTCACCGCGACGGTCACGACTGTCAAAACGATGAGAATTCCGAAAATCTTGTAGTACGTCGCAAGCGGAATGATGTGATGTTCATCATTGCCGTGCGAGGTGTGACCGCCGTCGTTTGAAACTGCTTTTGCCGACATAGAGCCCCCGAGTTAAACCAACCGAACTAAACCAAGTAGAGAAGTGGGAAAAGGTAGATCCACACTAAGTCGACCAAATGCCAGAACAGACCGACACCTTCAACGGGCGTGTAGTAGCCTGGCCCGAATTGGCCTTTCATGGTGCGAACCATGACCCAGCCAATTGCACCCATGCCGATCAACACGTGAATGCCGTGAAGACCCGTCATCATGAAATAGAATGAGAAATAAAGTCCGATGTTCGCGGGAACTGTGAGGCCGCCGAGTTCCGCGGCCATCGCCTGAAGGTTGCCGTTGTACCAATCGCCTGGCAGCAGACCCAGATGAATCTTGTGCGAGTACTCAAGGTACTTGATCGCCATAAAGCCGAAGCCACAGAGAATCGTCACCGCCATCGCGATGACGGCTTTTTTCTGCTCACGAACCTGAACGTAGTAAATTCCAAGCGCCATCGTCAGCGAGCTGAAAAGTAGTACGACAGTGTTCACTGCGCCGTATTTAACGTCGGTAAACTTCGAACCAACTTTAAATGTTTCGGGAAACATTTGATGAAAGATGGCATAGGCGACAAAGAGTCCACCGAACATCAGAATCTCGGTGCACAGAAAGAGCCACACTCCTTGCTTCGAGCTCTGATACTCGTGTTCGGCGTTGTCATAGTGGTGGGCGTGGTGACGCTCACCCGCTGCGACATTCAGAGTCGTCGGTTTAGCGGTGCTCATAAGGACCTGCCGTTACAATAGGTGTTACAAGAAAGTTCTCGTGTGGTGGAGGAGACGCCGTCGTCCACTCAAGCGTCGTCGCGCCCCATGGATTTGGACCCGCTGCTTTTCCACGGAACAAGCCGTGAATGACGGTGATGGTCGCAATCACGAAGCCGAGTCCGATCATGTACGATCCGATTGTTGAAACTCGATTTAGGTGCTCGTACTCGGGCAGGTAATCGAAGTAACGGCGGGGCATCCCTAGCGAACCAAGAACAAACTGCGGGTAGAAAGTGACGTTGAAGCCGACAAAGATAAAGAAGAACGAAATCCGTCCGCCCAAGTCGCTTGTGAGTTTTCCAAACATCTTCGGAAACCAGTACAAGATGCCGCCCATGATCGCCATCAAAGTGCCGCCCACCATGACGTAATGAAAATGCGCGACGACGAAGTAGGTGTCGTGAAAATGCACGTCGACTGCGATCGTCGCGAGGAAGATGCCCGTCACGCCGCCGATGGTAAAAAGAAACATGAAGCCCATGGCGTAAAGCATCGGCGCCGCGAGGTTGATCGAACCCTTGTAGAGTGTGGCCACCCAGTTAAAGAGTTTAATCGCTGTGGGAACACCAACCAGCATCGTGATGAACGAGAACACAATTCCGGCAATCTCAGATTGGCCCGAGACAAACATGTGGTGACCCCACACAAAAAACGAAACCGCGGCAATCGCAACACTCGAGTATGCGATCGCAGTATAACC
>JALHOI010000327.1 GCA_022843085.1 Pseudobdellovibrionaceae bacterium | reverse complement strand
TTTCTCGGCATCTTTTGCGATTTCGAGGCAGGGCGCTGCGACTCCGGGGGAATAGGCGAGCGAAAGAGCGCGTTCGCTTGAGACGACTTTCGACGAGATGACCTCAACTTTTCCCGGCGTGGGGCGCATGTGGTACTCGAGCGCATCGCGATCAAGTTGCGATTTTTCTTTCGACTTTACTGGGGGTTTGTCGTTCGACATTGAGTCCTCGTGCCGTGCGTTATTTCGTGAAGGCCAAGCACGAGCCTAAGGGAGCCGCTCGATTTAAGTCAAACGGCGAGGCGCTGAATCTGATGACACAAACATGTGTGTAATTCGAGACAGTGCCTGATTTTTATACTGTGAACCCTGACAGAAGTGTCACAACGCTGTCCTGAATTTAAAGATACAGAGAGACAGCGATCAGTCTTTTCTTTGACAATAAAACCGAAGGAAATTCGACTGGTTAAGTTTGGAGGGATCATGTCTAAAGTTTTACCGAGCAAGAGTCCGCGAGACGTTGTGATTGTCGACGGCATTCGAACGCCTTTTGCGAAGGCGGATACAAAATTAAAAACAGTTCATCCTGCTGAACTCGGGCGCGTCGCTTTGAAAGAACTGATTGCGAGAACCAATCTTGACGCGAAGCTTGTCGACGAAGTGATTATCGGCAACACCGGAAGCCCATCGGACGCGGTCAACATTTCTCGGGTAGTGGCGTTGAACGCAGGTGTTCCGCAAAAAGTTTCGGCGCACACTGTTCATCGCAATTGCGCTTCAGCCCTCGAGAGCATCAGCGAAGCGTTTGATAAAATTAAGTCAGGAATGGCAGACGTGGTGCTTTCTGGCGGAACAGAAAGCATGTCGCAGATGCCGCTGATTTATTCGGCTGAAGTTACGCGCGCAATCGGTGGCCTCGCATCGGCAAAGTCACCCGTGCAGCAAGCGCAAGCTTTAGCGGGGCTCATCGGAGCTGACCTAAAGTCGATCATCGGTTTGCTGACGACCTCACCAATGGCGAAGGCTCCCTACAAGCCGCGAATCGCGATCGTCGAAGGGCTCACTGATCCGTTTGTCGGAAAGAATATGGGCGACACCGCTGAACTGCTTGCGAAAGAGTGGAGCATATCGCGAAACGATCAAGACAAGTTTGCGCTGTTGTCGCACCAAAAGGCTGTCGCAGCCCAGAAAAATGGCGTCATGGCCGAAGAAATTACGCCGGTCTTTTTAGCGCCGTCTTACAAAGAAGTTGTCGAGCTCGATATCGGCCCGCGCGATGGGCAGTCGATGGAAGCACTTGGAAAGCTGAAACCGATCTTCGATCGCAAAAACGGCACAGTGACGGCCGGCAACTCGTGCCCAATTACCGACGGTGCGGCGATGGTTCTCATCATGAGCCGCGAAAAGGCCGAGGCACTTGGCTACAAGCCGATCGCGCGAATTCTGTCATATGCGTTTGCGGGTCTCGAGCCCGAGCGCATGGGACTTGGCCCCGTGTACGCGTCGCCGATTGCTCTGCGACGTGCGGGGCTTACGCTTGCCGACATGGATCACTACGAGTTGAACGAGGCCTTTGCGGCGC
This sequence comes from Pseudobdellovibrionaceae bacterium, assembly GCA_022843085.1. Classification (GTDB taxonomy): domain Bacteria; phylum Bdellovibrionota; class Bdellovibrionia; order Bdellovibrionales; family JAMPXM01. Next base: position 2,543 of record JALHOI010000327.1, on the reverse strand, counting down.
AAGTCTTAGCATGTGCAGCCGCGTTCGAAAGCGACAAGTTTGCAAAAGAGAAACTTGATTTGCCCAAGGCCGTCGGCCGACTCGACATGGATAAGCTTAACGTCAATGGCGGCGCGATCGCACTTGGTCACCCGGTCGGTACAACCGGCACACGAATCGTTCTGACATTAATGAAACAGTTGAAGCGAAGCGGAAAAGAACTCGGTCTTGCCACCCTCTGTATTGGCGGTGGTCAAGGCGGAGCGATGGTCATTCAAAACGAAGCTTAAAAGGAATCTATCGAAATGAGTATTCAAGAGTCAGTACGCATCGTTCCCAAGGGTGACATCGCGCTTATCGAGCTCGATCTGGTCGGAGAAAAAGTCAACAAGCTGTCGACACCTGTGATGTTTCGATTACAAGAAATCATCACAGAAATTGCGCAGGGCACGTACAAAGCCGCAGTTATTATCTCGCGCAAGCCCTCGATTTTCATCGCAGGAGCGGATATCGAAGAGATTCGCTCGATGAAAAAGGTTGAAGATTATAAATCGGCCGTCAACAAAGCACATGCGATTTTCAATCTCATAGAAGATATGACGATTCCCGTCATCGCGGCTGTCAACGGGGCCTGTATGGGTGGGGGCTGTGAGCTGATCCTTGCGTGCGACTACCGAATCGCGACCGACGAGACTTCTACAAAAATCGGTCTTCCCGAAGTTAAGCTCGGAATCATCCCAGGTTTTGGCGGTTGCGTGCGACTTCCGCGCACGATCGGCTACCAAGCCGCACTTGATATTATCGTGCAAGGTAAAGCTGTCGATTCGCGAAAAGCCGAGAAGCTTGGCTTGGTCGACAAAGTCGTTTCGAGCCAGATTCTTGAAGAGAAAGCTCTTGAGATGGCGCGTGAGGCTGCAACGACAGGCAAGCGGGTTAAGCGTTTTCAGCCGCACGGGTTGATGGCGGTCGCGATGGAGCTGGCTCCGGCCCGCGCCTTTGTGATCGGAAAGTGGAAAGACGGAACCAAGAAGCAAACCGGCGGCCATTACCCTGCGCCACTGAAAGCCATCGATGTCATCGAAAAAACTTACGGCATGGGCAACCGAGAGAAAGCCCTGTCGATCGAGCTTGATGGGTTCTGCGAAGTCGCGGTGACCGACGTTTCAAAAAATCTGATTAATGTTTTTTACCTGATGGAATCGGTGAAGAAAAAGACGGGGGTTCAAGGCGAGGTCAAGGCTCGCCCAGTCTCGTCACTGGCGGTTCTTGGTGCGGGCACCATGGGCGGAGGGGTGGCTTACGTCGCAGCCGACAAGGGAATCGACGTTCGCCTGAAGGACATCAACAACCAGGCGATCGCAATTGGATTAAAGCATGCTCGCGATCTTTGGGACAAGCTCGTGAAAAAGAGAAAGATCACGAGCTACGAGTTCCAGCGCAAGATGGCGAAAGTTTCGGGCGGACTTGATTACGCGGGATTCGGGCAGCTTGATGTTGTCATCGAGGCGATCGTCGAGGACATGAACGTAAAAAAGAAGGTCCTTGCAGAGACCGAGAAGCACGTCAAAAAAGATTGTGTCATCGCAACGAACACCTCGTCACTTTCGGTTAACGAGATGGCAAAGGCGATGGCGAACCCATCAAATTTTGTGGGAATGCATTTCTTCAATCCGGTTCACAAGATGCCGCTCGTCGAAGTTATTCGTGGCGAGAAGTCGAGTGACGAAGCTGTAGCCACGATTTTTGAATTGTCCAAGAAGATGGGAAAACTGCCGGTTGTGGTTAAGGACGGACCAGGCTTTTTGGTGAACCGAATTCTTGTACCGTATTTAATCGAGGCCGCTTGGTTGCTCGAAGATGGTATGTCGATTGAGACGGTCGATCGCCGATTTAAAAAAGAGTTCGGTATGCCCATGGGGCCTTACACCTTGATGGACGAAATCGGAATCGACGTGTGCATTAAGGTTTCAAAGATCTTTCACGAGTCGCTTGGAAGCCGAATCATGATTCCTCCGACAATGAAGAAGCTTTCTCAGTCGGGTCGGCTGGGTAAAAAGAATCGAAAAGGCTTTTATCTGTATGACGAAAAAGGCAAGCAGCTTGAAATAGACACGACCGTCTACGCCGATCTCGGTTTGCCCACACCCTCCGACAAGCTTTCGGCTGACGAGACAATTCGGCGCGGGATTTTTCCGATGATCAACGAAGCTGCGCTTTCGCTTATCGAAGAGCGAATCGTCGAGACGCCTGACGAAGTCGATCTCGCGATGATCACGGGCACCGGGTTTCCGCCTTTCCGCGGTGGACTTCTTCGTTACGCCGATACCGTTGGCGCGAATGCAATTTGCGATGAGCTTGAAGTGCTTGCGGGCAAATACGGTGAGCGATTCAAGCCATGCACGCCACTGAAGAACATGGCGAAAACAGATCGCCGGTTCTATTAGTGTCGCTTCGCGGGGGCCCACCCCCGCTTCGCTGCGAACCGCACGTCTGCGGTTCTATGAGCTTCGCTTCGCGGGGGCCCACCCCCGCTTCGCTGGGAACCGCACGTCTGCGGTTCCATG
>JALHOI010000326.1 GCA_022843085.1 Pseudobdellovibrionaceae bacterium | reverse complement strand
TCGGATCGCGGCCGGCGCGCACGCTGTTGTACGAGAGAAATGAATATCCAAGTGTTGGCTTTGTCTTTCCGCAGGGCGTTCGGGCCGAAACCGATGCGGGGTTTCGTAATTTTCGACAACCCACCGATATCGGAAAGCCCGTTTACGAAGTCCCCGGCTACTCGCTCGAACAGTATGGGTTTCCCGCCGTCGGGTTCATGAAGTCCGTGCAAAAGCGGATGCAACAGGTTGAAGAGACGGGTGAGCAAAGGGTTGTTCGGGTCTATACTGAGCTCTGCAAGGCGGCACGTGAGCGCGTCGAAATCGTTCGGGGCAGCCTCGATAAGCAGATCGCGATCGGGTCGCGCTGCATGGACGCCACCGAGTACGACGACCAGTCGACTCCAAGCCGCGACACGCGGTTGAAGGATAGCTTTAAGGAATTGGCATTAGCTTTCAAAGAAGCGACGGATAACCGCTCAGTAAGTGCGGCGACTCGAACAACAGTCGAATCTGTACTGAGCGGTGCGATCTCCGGTGAGGATGTCCACGCCGCGTGCCCGGTTGAGATTGCTCCTGGTCAAAAACTGACTCTAGGCCAGATTTATGCTTCTTCTCTGGCTGGCAAGCTTTCGAACAATCCGCATGATACTCTTGAAATGCGATGGGGGCTTGCGGCAGCTCCATCAGCGAAAGCGAAGTCTTGCCCAGTTTATTAATGTCGCTGGAGATAAGGCGTGGCCGATCGACCGACCGACGATGATAGACCTGACGATGGATCCAAAAATACCGGGCGCCGTCTCACCGTTGTGCCGAACGATTCGGCCAAACACGAGATGCCGCCAGACCAACTAACGGATGCCGCAGATGTCGATGTCGTATTTGTCAGGCGGCGCGAGAAACGACGTGCGGCTCTAAAATCGCGCGATTACCCGTGGTTAAGGCGATTTATCGGTCTTGGCATCATCGTCGGAGTTTTCGCTTACGGGTGGAAGACTCTCGATTCGCGTAGCGAAGAGCTTCGACGGCAACGTGCGCGTGAAACCAGAATGGCCATGCGGACAGCGCCTCCCGCTGGGGCAAGCCTGGGCGCGGTTGAAACTCAATCGGGCGCGCTCGCCGACGCGACAAGCGCTGGCGGACCTCCGCCTCCGACTCTCAATCAACCATTAGGGGCCGGCCCGGTCGATTTCGAGCGCGACGAAGCCGTGCTTGATCCTAAGACGATGACCACAATTGGCGAATGCACAAAAGGCGAAAATGCATTTCGCGCTCTCGACGTCGGCGCGAAGGCCGCAGCGCGAGGCGACGCAACTCTCGAGTCCGTTTTCAAGCCCACGCTGATCGAAGCGAAGGGACGTGCACGCCGTACAGTTTCGCTTCAAAATGTTCGAATACGGCTGAAGAATGGAGAAGAATTGCGGCTTCACGGTTCTCCAAAAACTCAATCGGGCCAGCTCTATCTGACACTTTTTCGAGTGGCCGCTGATGGACTTCCTGAACCCGCTGAGTTTCCCGAAGAGCTGAAAGATCTGACCGACGCACCGTTGAGTGACGAGGCGGTCAATCGGTTTTTGAGTTTGAGTGAAACACCGGGCCGTGCCCTTGAAATCGAGCGGCACGAGGCCTGGTCTTTTACCGAGAGGGCTGGGGCCCAGTTGATCGTAAGTGGCGATCAGATTTTCGATATCCAAGTTTTTATGCGTGAACGTTTTCTCGCTTGCAGTCGTGGCATGAAGGCGGGCGTTCCGTCGGTCACTTGTCAGTGTGTCGAGCGAGGCCGCGAGTGAGGCTGACCATGATCGCTGCGGAAAATCGTGAACATCGATATGCCGTGTTCGCACTCATCATTGCCGGACTCGGTTGGGGCACGACCGGGCTCTTCGTGCGCGCACTCAGCACCCACGGACTTTCGGTGTACGAGTTGCTGATGATTCGACTTTTTGTCACTGGCCTTGCGATGGCGCCTGTGCTCGCGTTCAGCCTTAGCCGGCGTCCGCGAAACCTCAACTTTAAGATCTTGATACCGCTCGGAATCTCGATGTCGGTTTATTATCTCGGAGCAATCACTGCGTTCTATCATCTGCCGCTGGCGATCGCCGCGTTAATTATCGGCTCGTCGCCGCTTCTCGCATGGATGCTTCCAATGATCCTTGCGCGCCGTTGGCCCGCTCGAGACGAGCACCTGCAGGGTCTCGGCGTAGGGCTTGCGACAATCGGTTTTATCGCCTTGATCACCGCGAGAAGTTCCGTCGAAAGTAAGACGGCCACGTCGGTCATGAGCGATTTCCTAAGTGCCGGCGAGGCGTATGGTTACGGCGCGGCCCTCGGCTATCTCGGAGCTGCGCTTGCGGCACTTGTAACGGTCTTCAATTCAAGGTTCCTGCGCCAAATGGGCCCGCGTGCACCGCATCCCTATGAAATCACCATGGCGACCGTTTTGTCGGGCCTGGCGCTGGCTCCGCTTGCGGCCGCGGCGACCATCTCTCCAAGTCTGTTGGCGACGATGACGGTAGCGTATGAGAATTTGGCCCTGGCCGTGGGATTCGGAATCTTGGCGACCGCGGTGCCGGGGGTAGCCATCGCATATGCGTCGGTTCGTCTTCCGCCCCAAATGACCGCAACCGTTTCGATTCAACTTCAAGTCTGGGCGACGATACTGGCGTGGTGGCTTTTCGACGAAAGCCTTTCCTTCATTCAGATCGTAGGCGTAGGGCTTGTCTTGGTTGGTTCAGGTGTTTGTCTGCGACAACGCATTGCAGCGCCAGCGCCGGTGTTGCATTGCGTTACGGCTCCTAAGTGAGCCTAATTTGGCCCGAGAAGAAGATGCGAATCGTGCCTTAAGTATCTGTTTTTACTAATTTTTTGTGCGCCAATGTTAAACACGAACAAGGCTCAAGTTGTAGATATAATTGAACCTCCTGACGATCTAAAACCGATTTAAGACAACATAATATTACTTATCAGAAGATCATCAAACAAGTCTCAAGTCGAGGCGCCCTTCGACCGATAATCCCTAGAATGAACCACATTTCTCGATTTTACTCATTTGTGGTGACAGCTGCCCGGCCTGCTTTTTTGGTGCTGCTGGCCGTCTTTGCGCCCACCGGTTTCGCTTCGAGTTCGGCGCCGGCGCATTCTTTATCAACCGGTCTCGCGAATTCCGACGAAGTTCTACTCTTATCGTACTCGCAACTGATGCAGCTGCCGACAGAGAGTCGGGAAAAATATATCGCAGACGTCAGAGTGCTACTTATCGATCTTGCCAAGCGACCAGACGGCAGATTCTCGGACCAGGGATCAGCTTCGCGGTCAAAACTTAAAGCGTGGCTAGATCTGCTTGAAAGAGAAATTCCCGATGCTCAGGCTCAGGCTCCCGGAGACCCCATCACCACACGTCGATCGGCCAGCCAATCGATGGGATCTTTCTTGACCAAATCAGCGATCGATCGCGATCGTTTTAATTGTAGGTCGGTCGAGCGAGTCGAGATTTTCTCGCCTTCAGCTTCGGCGGCGCTTCCGCCTTGCTCGGCCGAGGCCGAATCGAAAATTAGGGCGGCTTTCGAAGCACAACGACCCATATATTTTGACCCTCCAGCAAACGCGCCAGAAAGAAAATCAGCAACACAACCAGAGTTAAAACTAGAAATAAAACCCGGTGCCGTTCCAGAAAGGACTACCGAAAAACCCGAAGAACAGCGGGTGCTGCCGCAGTTGGAATTACGCACACGAGATTCTTCTTCTCGCACGATTGCTCCGATCGCACTGCGCCGGCCGTCTCAGCCATCACCCGGAACGTTGCCAGTCAAAGACCAAATTAGCCGTCGTTACAAGCCCGAAGAAATGACCGAGTATCTTCAGCGCCGAGAAAATCCGAATCAACTTTGTATCGCCGAGGCACAACGACTCGGCGTCGGACCAATGGATCTCGTTTCGATCGATGGAACACGCGATCGCTTCTGTATGACAAAAGAAGCGGAAGACCTCTACCGCGCGGGGCAACTTGTGCTTCCAGATGATCAACCTCAAGCTTCAACCGGTGCGCTTCCCGATTCGCCTTCGCAAGCGGAGTCGCCGAAACAAAAGTCAGATAAAAACTCTGATAGAAATACTGAGAAAAATTATAGCTGTCGGCCGAAGCCCG
>JALHOI010000325.1:1962-4174 GCA_022843085.1 Pseudobdellovibrionaceae bacterium | reverse complement strand
TCGATTTCTTCTTTTTTGCGAAGAATCTTAACTGGCCTGTCTCAAAGTCTGACAGGCACATAGGCCCTGTGTAAAGCCCCCATTTTAGACCTTGATCGAATTCTGGACTGGTCAACTGTCGCGCCCTTCGAGTTAAACTGCGCGCCCGCTTTGCGACTCCGAGGCAACGGCAAGCCGTTGATATAACTCTCGTTCAACTAAACCAGTGGCATTAACCAAACTCAGCGCCATTTTTCTGACAGCGAAAAAACGTGCGGAAATCAAAAACTATCTTTATCCTTTCGGGCCCGAACTCACACATCACTAAGGTCGACCGACTCGCCTTTTCAGATTTTTTAGAAGACCTTCGGTGGTGAGACCTTGTACTGGCACGACGCCGAAGACATCGTCGATCTGCCGCCCCCATGTGTGGACCTTCGCCCACGAGATCGAAAGACCTTCGCCGGCGATGGCGTCAACAGCTTGAAGAAGTGCGCCGCGACGATCTTTGCCGCGAAAACTTATCACCCATTCTAAATCACTCATCGCAATGCACTCGATTTCGTCGAACACTTCGACGACCGCTGCAGCAACCGATGCGGCCGGTCGGACCGAGGTCGCCAGCGCAGTTGGCGCGGCTCTTCGGCCCGATGCCACTTTTGGACCTGTCGTGAGATTGGCATCAGTGCTGACTTCAACTTTTGCTGCCGCATTTGCCTCGAGCAAAGCAAGCCGCTGAAGCTTCGTCTCGAGGCCTTGAAGCTTTGCCGGAGGTTTAACCTCGAACCAATCGTACACGCCAACTTGTTCATCCGAAATCACGCTGGCATGCCGCACAGAAAGGCCACTCATCTGAATGGCGCGCGCCATTCGTGAAAACAACTTCGCCACGTCAAGCCCTGTGTGAAAGCGAATCCAGACGCGATTGGTTTTTGAAACGCGCAAGACCTTCACCGAAATCGTCTCGCTTGTTGCTCCACCGAACGAACTCATCGCCTGTGTGACTTGAGAAAGATCTTTCGCCAAAGCGGCTGTCGGAATTGCAGCGACCAAAAACGGGTCAAGCCGATCTAGAATCTCGACAAGCTTTGGCTGACCGAGACCTCGAAGTGCAATCTCGAGTTTTGCGATTCCTTTCGCCTCGGGTCGCTCGAGGTACTGGACTAACTCATGAAGAAGTCTTTCTTTCCATGGCGTGTAGGCCTCGCGATTCGTTGCACGAATATCAACGGCAGTAAAAATCGCAAGCCGAAGAAGTCGTCGACCTTCAAGACCCATCGCGTGAAGTCGACGCCAGGTTGCGGGATGAGCCGGGTTCCCCCGAAAAGCCGCAAGTGAAAGCTCAAGATGGTTATTGATCAACCAAACAATTTCTTCGATGGTGTCCGAAGGGACTTTCCATTTGACCAAATCAAGTCGAGCAATCTCGACCGACTTGTCGGAATGATCGCCACCCGAGCCCTTGCCAACATCGTGATAGAGCGCTGTCCAACCCAGAATCTTCCAGTCTTCTTTGGTGAGTGACTTTGCAATCGGCGACAGCCGCCCAAGAAGCGTGGGGCGCTTCGCCACACGCTTCATTTCGCGGACCGCCTGCATCAAATGGGCGTCAACGGTATAACGATGGTACTGATCATGTTGAACGTAGCCGACGATCTTTTTAAAATCTGTCACCGCAAGATCGATCCACCTCGAGCGAAAAAGGGCGAGTGTCGCGGCATCACCTTGAAGTGGGTCGACCGCGCGCCACAAGAGTCTCGCCAACGCCGCTTCAGCACGATCCTTGTCAGTTTCACTTTTCCTAAGAGCCGAACGGTAAAGTTTAAATCCCTCGCTGCGAGCTTTCGCCTGAACAAGTGGAGATGGCTCGCGTTCGAGCTTCAACGCGAGCTCGACAAAATCTTGCACTTTTGAACCAAGCTGCGCGAGATCTTTCGGGCTTGCGCGAACGTATTCAAAATCGACATCCGAATAAAATGAAACGCGCGAAAGTCCTTTTTGAATCTCGCGCATGAAATCACGACTCATTTCGAATCCAAACCAGCGCGCGACTCCCGCTTGTTCGTGGGCATTCAAAAGATCACCACCGCCTTCTGCCAGCTGAACTCGAATTCGGCTCATCAAAAAAAATCGGCGGTAGTAATCAAAGACCTGAAGCGCATGTGCGCAGCTCGGATCCTCGAATCGTTCTGGAAAAAGCAGCCTCAACTGTAAGGCTTGGCCCATATCGCGT
>JALHOI010000325.1:0-1952 GCA_022843085.1 Pseudobdellovibrionaceae bacterium | reverse complement strand
GGCCAAACTTCAAGTTAGGTTCGAGAAAATTTGCGATCGAGTCAAAACGCTCGGTGCGGTCACGCCGTTCACTTTTGAGGGCCGAAAAATAGCCGCGGCGAAGTTTCGGAAGTCGCGGTGAAAGAAGCGACATCTGTTCTTCAAAAGCAGTCGTGGCACTCTCGGTCAGGGGTTTTGCCGACAATAACGCCAAAACATCAAAAGCTTCGACGCCTTTCGTCCAATCTTTGGCGCTTTCAGGAATACGGCTACGAATTTTGATACCTGCCTCTTGCGATCGTCTTGTCACCAAGGCTGCGGCCGTTTCGTCTCCAGCGAACAAAAGGTCGAGATCTGACTTCGGACATAACTGACCGCGAGCCCAGCTGCCGAGCGCGATGGGTTTCGACTTCAGCCAATCCGACTTCGCTTCGTCCGTTGCGGTAAACGATTCGATAAGAGCCTGTTCAATCGCGCTCGAAAAAGGTGTCGGATCGAGGTCGACACCCGCTTCTTCTTTACCGTCAGGAGGAGAGGCCGGCGGTTTCAAATAAGTCTCGGCAAGGTCGTGAAGAAGATCTTCCGGCAAAAGAAAACGTGAACGGCCGGCGCTATTCGCCGGAGACTTTGAAACGCGAGGCCCTACTGAACTGTCTTCGCCCATTCCGAGATCTTGCCTAAGGCCTCGAGCGGAGTCGAGCGATTGACGTCAAACTTTCGAATCTCTTGAAGTACGCGAGCCTCGTTGTCGTTAAGAACTGGCCCCAGAGGAAGTTGAGCGAGAAGCGAGAGCTGCACTGAACCACCGCTCGAAGCCGCTTCCGCCGGCGAGGACTTCGGCGCTGCACCCGGCTTCGGCAAAGTCGAAAGACTTCCCTCAATTTCACTCAAAATCTTCGTGGCTCGAGACGTCACGCTGAGCGGAAGCCCAGCAAGCCGCGCCACGTGAATGCCGTAAGATTGCTTTGCCGAACCCTCCATTAAGCGATGAAGAAAAGTGATGACACCATCTTTTTCGTGAATCGCCATGTGACAGTTTTTAATTCGACTGAAGTCGGCTTCAAGCTTCGTAAGCTCGTGATAGTGCGTTGCAAAAAATGTGAGGCAGCGCTTCTCGGTCAAGAGGTGCTCAAGAATGGCTTGTGCGAGGCTTAGCCCATCAAATGTCGATGTCCCTCGACCGATTTCGTCAAGCACGACGAGGGTTCGATCGTTGGCCGATGCCAAAAGTTCAGCGGTCTCTTTCATCTCAACCATGAATGTCGAAAGGCCATCTGACAACGAATCACTTGCCCCGATTCGTGTGGCGACGCGGTCAAGAAGTGAAAGCTCGGCTCGTTTTGCAGGAACGAATGATCCGACTTGCGCTAAGATCACCGCGATGGCGGCTTGTCGCATGAGTGTCGACTTCCCTGCCATGTTTGGTCCTGTCAGCAGAACACAGCCGCCGTCTTCAATTGCGATATCGTTTTCGACGAACGGCTTTTGCAGCGCTTGCTCGACGACGGGATGTCGTGAGCCTTGAATTCGAAGAGCGACTTTTTCAGTGGTCTCACGAAAATGAGGTCTTATGTAACGGTATTCGCTTGCAACATGTGCAAGCGATGAAACCACGTCAAGTTCGGCAAGTGCCATTGCAAATCGCATGAGCACATGCGAGTGGCCGAGGACAAATCGAACAAGGCGACCAAACTCTTCTTCTTCAAGTTTCAGGCGCTTTTCTTGAGCGCTTAAAACTTTCAGTTCAAGCGCGGCGAGTTCTGGCGTCGTATAGCGTTCGGCGTTAGCTAATGTCTGCTTTCGTTCGTACCGATCTTTCGGCACCCGATCTTTGTGTGTATTGGTAATTTCGATCGAATAACCGAAAACATTGTTGTAACGGACTTTCAGCGAACTAATTCCAGTAAGTTCCTTTTCTCGCGACTCAAGCTCGAGCACCAGTCGACTCGAATTCAATGAAAGCTCGATCAGCT
>JALHOI010000324.1 GCA_022843085.1 Pseudobdellovibrionaceae bacterium | reverse complement strand
ACACGTTCGCTCGTGGATGCTCGTGGTTCTCTGATCGTTGCCGACGAACATTATTTGGAGTTTAAAGATCGAGATACCCTCTCAAAAGATCTCGAATTCGTCGCCGCCAAGCTGCATGCCTTGCGCATCAATTCAAAATTGAACTCTTCGTTTGGCGAAGCAGTGTATCTGGCCGAAGCACGGCTTAAGTGGCTCGGCAATTCTATTGCCGCGGGCGCTAAGGAAAATTTGATTGAAAGCAGTCTGCACCAAATCGAGGCTCAGATCTGGGAGATAGCGGTCGCCACGCAGTTTCGCGGGGCCCAGATTTTTCTCAACAAGCGATTGTCCGAGCTGTACCCGCAACAGTTTAAAAGATTCACAAAATCAGAACGACGCGGCGTAGATCGCGAGATCGATATAGCGATTTTAAACGAAGATGGATCTTGGCGCTGGATCGAAGTTAAAGATTGGAGCCTTGAAAGCATAAAGAAAAAGTCGTCGCGAAAACAATTGGTCAAGCAGTCGTACAAACAACTGAATGCGGCTCAAAAGTTGAGACTCTTCGACGTCGAACTGGTTCTTGTCATGAAGTACTCAACGATGACCGATGTGAATTTACAGGGTTCTGTGCTTGATGATTACTTCGACGCGACGGCATTCAAACACTTGATCGTTCTTTTTCCCGGCGCGAGCGCAAAACAAAGAATTGAACTCGATCAGCCCCCGCTCGATTTATGGAAACTCCAAGAAAGAAGAAACGGTAAAATCCATCAGCGCGAGAGGCCGTTTGAACCAGGTAGTTGAGCGAATCCGTAGCTTCTATACAATGCTAAATGGTATTGCGGTGCCGCCGGAATAGAATGTCGCGATTTCGTCTTGTCCTAGGTAAAAATACGACGCGTGACGAACGCAGGGACTCAGAAATCCGATCGACAATTTAGTTCATGATTCGCTTTGGCAAATTGAAATTTCGATTGACGAAGGGATTCGTCGAATACCGTCGATGTCTTTCGAGTCGTGGTGGTCGCGGTTCTTAGAGGGTTTAACGAAGCCAGAGAACCGAGAGTTGAACGCTTTGTCTTTCGATGATCGCGAGCTCGGCCACTTCGACTTGAGCCTCGCAGCAGTCATTCTCGAGAGAAAAAATTCGATCTAAAAGCGGTGGTAATTTCTTTTGGTGAATCCGCATATTCGCCAAAGGAGGAACCCATGACAGACTTTAAATCACGGCCCGATCAAAACATCATTTCTGAACTTCGCCTGGCGATTCGGGAAGAACGAAAGATCACTCTTCAAATTGTTCAACTGATCAACGAAGCGCATGATCGCAGACTTTACGCTGGCGCCGGTTACTCAACACCGTTCGAGTGGCTGACCAAAGAATTTGGCTATTCGGCGGCCGCTGCGATGAGGCGCCTTGATTCAGCTCGGGCCCTTCGCGATGTTCCGTCGATCGAGAAGAAAATTGAAACCGGCGAACGCACGGACATCAAAGAACGAATTAAAACGTTCGAAATGATTGAGAACAAATCTTCGCGTGAGGTCGAAGTGGCGCTGGCTACCGCATTTCCCGAGGACGCGCCCCCAAAGTCTGAATCGATTCGTACGATCAACGAAATCGAAGTTCGGTTGCAGGTTACGTTGACCAAGCTGCAATGCGCAGCACTTGAAAGAGTTCGCGAAGTCGCGTCGCACTCGAAATCGAGCAATTCACTTTCTGAAATCATCGATATGCTTGCAAACAGCTATCTCGAAAAGAACGATCCACTTCGACGCGAGGTCAAACCTCGGGCCGATTTGCCCTCATCTTCTAGCGAATGCCGAACAAAGCCTCGCATCTTAAAGAGTTCGAGAGTTGAAAACTTACCCCAGCACGAGAGGTCACTTCCGTTCGTTTGGCACTTGGCGGAAAGGCAACGCTGTCGGCGCGGTAGGATCGCTCGTCGGTTATTGCTGAAGGTGACTCCGCACGATTTTGCGAAGTCAGGGACGCGGCTACTCGATTGCGTTCGAAGCGCCTATCGGTCGACGCTAAGACTTTAAACTTAGAGTTCGGGTATTGACCAACTTCAGCGAGAATCTCAACCGTCGCATTTTCTACCAGTTTGCCGTCCTTCAACAGGACCATCCGACCGCTAATCTCCGTTAGAGTGTAATCGAAACCATTGCCGTCCAAGTTCAACCTCAAGCCCCTCTTAAGTGCCGATTTCGTAGGATCATCCCAAGCTCCATCCAAGGCGTCCCATGCTGCTGCTTCATGTCCGGGAGTAAGCATTGCGGCGGGTCTTCCGGTTTCAAGAGCCACGAAAACTTTCAGAGTTTCCCCAAAGATTTCTCCTAGCGTTGCTTGCGCCATAATAACCGGAGAGGTCGGGCCCCGCGATGCCCAGGGTTCCAAAGCATGCACAGGCAAATTAATGCCGCTAATTCGCAAGTATCCAACTTTGCTAAAATCAATCGGATCAGTCTGTGCCGTCGCACCAACAGAAAAAAGGATCGTCGTGATCATCAGAAGATAAAGTCGCATTTCACAGCTCACTTTCATCATTAAGACACTGAGCAGTTTGATCGGGATTTTGATGGCCCAAGCAACCAATGCATTCCATAAGCCGCTCTATTGGCCATTAGAGTTGAAATGAAAACAAACTCCAGGCGCTAATTGTCACTCCAAGGTAAGGGTAGCCCATCAAAAGTCATCGTCGACCATCTTGGCTTCCAACCGGGTTCTTAAACACGACGTTTTGGTCGCGGCGTGATCAGAATCTCAAACTGAAGATGATCAATCGCGGCGTGTTTACCTCTTGCTGGAGTCGTTTCTTTCTCTACTCGTCTCGAAAACAGAATTCGGATCTTTCTTAAATTTCATTTGAGAATTTCTATTTCTATTGACGTGGGTACTGTTCAATTTCCGAAGTTGCAAATCGCAGCCGAGAAAAGCTTCAGAGAGGCCGATTGAGCGAACGCAGCGACGGCTATTCGGCGAGCTACAAAGATAAATGGTAGGCGGCTCCACGTCGATTCCCAACGGTGCGGTCGTGCCGATTTGTGCTGCGAAAAATCCGTCGTTAAAACTGATGATAAGACTTCTCTACCCAAGGGAGGTTCCTATGCTTACACTTTCTAACGACAATTTGATCACGGCCGTCCGCTCGCTCGTGAAAGAAGAACGGCGAATTACCCGAGATATTTTAGATCACATCAATGAAGTCGAGCGACGTCGCTTGTTTGCTGATCTTGGTTTCTCATCGATTTTTGATTGGTTGGTGAAGGACATAGGCTATAGCGAATCGGCCGCCTATCGAAGAATGCAGGCCGCAAGGATGTTGCGAGCTGTTCCCGAGGCCGCCGGTAAACTCGAATCGGGAGTTCTCGGTCTCACCGTACTTTCAAAAGTGCAAACGTTGATTCGCGCTGACGAGAAACGCACGGGCGAAAAAATCTCAGCCCAAGAAAAATCCGAAATTTTAACAAAAGTCGAATCATGTTCAGGCCGCGAAGCCGAACACCGACTGGCTCAACACTTTCCTCACGTGGCTGCCGTGCCGACTGAGAAAATTCGTGCGATCAGCGAAGATCAGGTCAGCGCGCAAGTGACCTTCACTCGAGAGCAATTTGAAAAGCTAAAACGAATCCAAGAACTACTTTCGCACACGCACGTCGATACTTCCAACGCCTCACTTCTAGATGCCGCGATGGATGTTTTTCTTGAGAAAAAAGATCCGCTCAGAAAAACCGTCAAGCCGCGTATTGCGCCCTGCGACACCGCTGCGGAAGCGGAAAGTGCCGAGAGCGTGAGACCGAAATCTGCGAAGATCTCAACTTCCCTGAGGCCAGTTCAGACGGTGAAACCGTCGATTCGAAATCACGTGTTCAAAAAGTCAGGTGGTCAGTGCGAATATCGTGATCAAAAGACGGGGCATCGATGTTCCAGCCGCCACTTTCTAGAGATTGATCACATTCGGCCTCGAGCCCTCGGGGGAACGAATGTGCCAGAAAACCTCAGAGTTCTTTGTCGCACGCACAATCTTCTCATGGCCGAATGCGCATTTGGTCGCGAAAAGATCGAGACGTTTCGCAAGCCTCGGACGAATCTGGTTTCTGGTCAGTGCTCGATATCGTGACGAAATTTGGCGTCTTACTGAAAGGCATTCAACGACAAACTCACAGCCTCTCTTCAAAACCAGTCTGGGACTCTG
>JALHOI010000323.1 GCA_022843085.1 Pseudobdellovibrionaceae bacterium | reverse complement strand
TCGAAAGGCCGTGGAGCTACGACTGGAATCTCGTCTCGACACGCTCGTGGCTTGCGCTTTCGTACCTCATCGTCTTTGGTTCATTGATCGGGTTTACGGCCTACTCTTGGCTCTCACGAAATGTTGAACCACATCTCGTCAGTACCTACGCTCTTGTGAACCCTGTGATCGCAGTATGGCTGGGTTGGTTTCTGGCAAACGAACCTCTCACCGCTAAATTTGTATTGGCGACCGCACTGGTGTTGATTGGTCTTGTCGTTCTAATGACGGATGCGAGGGTTGGCGGCCGAGCTCGAACTAAGTTACTGTAGCTGTATGGTCGATCAAAAATTTGCTGTTGCGATTCACATCATGACGCTATTGGCTTATGAAAAGTGTGAGGCCGGACGCCTCTTGACGTCTGAACAGGTTGCCAAAAGTGTTCGGACAAACCCCGCCGTCGTGAGACGGTTGATTGCCAAACTGGTTGATGCCGAACTGCTTGAATCTTTTAAAGGTAAGAACGGGGGTGTTCAGCTAGCGAAGTGCCCTACGAAGATTTCTCTGCGAGAAATATACGACGCAGTCTTGGAGAAGACCCTTTTGACGGCGCGGCCTACGAAAGGCCACGCCACATGTCCCACCAGTCGCTCGATGGGAAAACTGATGAAGAGCGTCGTCGAAGGTTTCGAAACTCATTCAAAACTTTATCTGTCGCGCATTACGCTCGACCAGTTGGCTTCGAAAGTTGAATTGTAGCGGACCCGATTTTAGTTTTTGCGTTGATTACTGATCTGGCCTTTGCTTCGCGCGAGATCTAGCTTGGCTTCACCATACCGTTTTGTCGCTTGGTCGAGAGCCTCACGCGAGATAACAAAATCACTTACGGCTCCTAGTGGCCGTGTTTCATCGGATTCTCCAAATATTTTTTGCTGAATGCGCGACGCCAAATTTAGAATCAAGCTGAACTCGCTAGTATTGTGACCCTTCTTTTTAAGAATCTCGCGAGCTTCTTCAAGATTGGCGATTTCAAGTTCGGGGCGCATTGGAATTTTGAATTCTTCCGGCAAGTGCTCAAACGAAATTGCGCTTAAGTCTCGTAAGACTTCGTGCAGGGTCGAATGGCGATCTTCAATTTTTTTCGCGGTCATTTTGAAAACAAGTTGCTTCAGCGATTCAGGCAAAATTTCATCAATTCCTGCCGGAAATATGACAGGCGCATTTTTAATCAGCTCGAGTGTTTCGAGTTGGTTCGAGCCATTAAACGGAGTTTCGCCCGCTAGCATTTCAAAGAGGATGACTCCCATTGAATAAATGTCTGTCGGTACGCTCGCGGGCCGGCCTTGGGCAACTTCGGGCGACATATAACGAATCGTGCCCATCGCCATGTTTGGTGCGGTTAGACCCGCATCGTCGGCTAAAATCTTTGAGATTCCGAAGTCGATGATTTTTATTTCAAGCGCCTTCGAGACGATTAAATTCGCAGGCTTGAGATCGCGATGCAAAACAGTGACGTCGTGAGCCGCGATCATACCGTCGACCATCTGTCGAAACAGAGAGATTTGCTCGTTGAAGCCAAGAAGGCCTTGACCCAAAAGAGTGTTCAGCGGCCAGCCCTCGATGTACTCCATCGCCATGAAGGGTAGACCATTGTGGTCGCCGACATTGAAGACCGTCACAACGTTGGGGTGGCGAATACGCGCAAGCGCGCGGCCCTCAGCCTCAAACCTAGCGCGCGATTCGGCGTCGGCTTCACCGCGGATAAGCTTCAATGCCACGCGACGATCGAGTGACTTTTCGATCGCCAAGACGACATCGCCCATGCCGCCGTGGCCGATAGATCGAATCACCTCGTACGGCCCGATCATCGAACCCCGCTGAAGTGGGTTAATAACCGATGAGTCGTTCGTCGAGGGTGTCACGTTGTTGCCAATGACGGTATCCGAGGCAATGGTACCGTCAGCAAAATACGTCAGAATCCGATCGACAATTCCGTTAGAGTCACAAAACGACTTTGTTTCGAGACGGCCTGCAACGTAGGTCTGTGTTTCTTTGAGAACACCAGCGCTCGTATAGAACTTGTGCAGACCAAACGGTTGGTCTGCGACATAAAAAGCCTCGACCAATAGCCCGTGTGGCGAATACACGCGGTCCCATCCGTGCCGAAAATGTTTCGTGCGCGAGTAGTTCGAGCGAACTTCAGTTTCGCGTTGAAGCATCCCATCTTCTGTATACACGCGTGCGATCCCAGTACCGTAACTTTCAATTTCGACAGATTCGGTCACGTATCCGTTTCGGCCGTAGATTCGCTCGGACTGAAATAAGCCTGCGCTGTAGTTTTGAATTCTTGAAATTTCGGTTTCACGATAAACACCTCGCTCGGCCTTGACGTCTTTGACCTTTCGATAGGTTGTTCTCGGCCCGTCCATACGACCGGCTCGGTAGCAGATGGTTTCGATCAACAGCTCGTCGGTGTCGTAGAAGTTTAGCGGTCCCGAGTACGCGTCGTTCTCGAAGTTTCCAGCCTCGCGGATCGTGCCTGACGATCGAAAAATTTGAAATGGTCCATGTCGTACTCCATTCTTTCGATGATGTCGGCTGAGCAGCTTGCCATTGGCGTGATAAAGCTCAAGCGGTTCATTGCTCGAAAGGGACGCGGCTGTCAGCGCGTCGATCGTTTCGTTTGTAGAACCCTTAGCGACGTGCATCGACTGACTCGTCATCTGCCCGTATTCATTGAAGTGCGTTTCAGGCCCATGCATCTGACCTTTCACCATTAGAACGCGCCGCCGAATTCGCCCGGTGGGAAAAAAATCTTCGAGGTCGCCGTGTAACTCGCCCGCACTGTAGCGCGCGATCTGAGAGACGACCCCAGTCTCGAAGTAGCGCTTACGTTCCCCCTCGTGTTTCCTGTTTTCGATGAGTCCTGACTCTCGAAGAACGCCGGACGTGTAGAACTCTTGATAAGGCCCTTCGATTTGACCAGCAGCGTACTGGCCTCGAGATTTTATCGTTTCTGCCCCCGGCGTCGCGTAGTACTGTTCACACAAACCGTCGCGGAGGTCATTGCGGTACTCTTCATTTGAAATCGTGGCGCCAGTGGCCTCAGAAAAGTGAATCACTCGGCCGTGACGATAACTATCGAGATAGTGAACGATCGAGGCGAGTCGGCCGGAGGCAAACCACTTCGTTTGCTTGGCCAGACTGCCGCGCTGGTCATACTCGTTTTCATAATTTTTTGCACTGTTGTCGAAGTATCCGATCGAGATTCGTTCGACACCGTCTTCATAGTAAAAGCTTTCGGCTCGCAGTAAGTTTTTGCTGCTCCGATCTTGGTAGCTAGAAAGTTTTCCTGTTTCCGAGAAGACCCAAACGCGATTTGAACCGTCTGCGCCGAGTAACTCCTCTCGACGTTTAATTCCTTGGTTGTCGCGGGCGATGCGGGTGATTCCGTCTTGCGACGTTGTTTCGGTCCATTTGAGCTCGATGCTTTCACTCATCGCGATGTCCCATTATTTTTTGTAGTAGGATTTGACGCCCTGAAGTCGCTCGGTCAGAAAGCGTGAAAGCCACGCATCGAACGTGCCGATGAATTGCAGCTTCGACCATTCTTCGTGATCCCAGAAATAAACTTTTCCGGTTTCGATGTGAATCAAGAAGCGATCAAGATCGAAGCCTGCGAAAGGTAGAAGCTTGTCGCTCTGAATTGTCTCGGCTTCAGCCTCGATGTTTTTTGTTACGACGATCAACGGATCTTCTTTGATCCAACTTTTGAAATCTTTAATTTCTTTTGCTAAATTTCCGATTGGGCAAATCTCGAAATCATAAAGCCAGAAGCTGCCGACTTCTCTCAAGAACTTGAAAAGTGATGGCGGAAGTTCAAACCCGAGTTTCGTTTGAATCTTCAAAAGTTCGGGCGCTGAGTGCGTACGGGCGTCGCGAATCGGTTTGCGCAGTTCGGGACCGCGCTCTTTTTTTGAAAAATCCAGCCCGTCGATCACCTTGTTGTGATCGGCTAAAAATTTGGCCATGATTTCGGGGTAATCGTTCGGGGATCTCGTTCGTCGCGACGTCATACCAGGATTGTACCCGCCACGAAACGGAAGTCACATCCGATGTCAGCGCATCGTTAAAAAGTGCCATTAACTGGCACTCGGACGGCGTCATAGCTTTCTCAAGTCGTTCAGTGCTGGCGGCAATCTTG
>JALHOI010000322.1 GCA_022843085.1 Pseudobdellovibrionaceae bacterium | reverse complement strand
GAACCTTTTATCTGACTGTCAAAATCCTTGCAGGCGACAAGATTCCTCAGAATCTGTACCCTCCTCCACACGGTCGGAGATTATCTCGATGCAAACGGCTGCAAAAATTTGTCTTATCTGTGTTTTGTCGATTGCGGTTTGTCGAGCGACAGCTAGCGAGTGTTCAGATCTCTTTGTTAACTCGAACGTAATTATTAACTCGAACGCGAACCTCGAAATCTCGTTGCGGCAGATCGATACAGCCAACGTCGCGGTTGTCTCAGACGACGTCGCTAAAATTGCAGTCATTAACGGCGCGGACTCAAAGGTTCATCTTGTAAAAGTCGGCGCAGCCGAAAGCCCGTCGCTCCACGACAAGACCTATTCGCTCGCAGTCAAAATTTGGGGTGTCGCCAATGTCATGACATGGATCGGATACAAGTTTGCGAATCTCGCACGCGCCGGTGGTCATCATGCCTGGTACACAGATTCCTACACGAATTCGATAATGAATTTCGGTGCGATCGGCCTCGCCCATTCTTTTCTCGTCATGGAGACGAAGATGGATTCACCAAACGACCGCCTGAAGCTGTCATACTTTGTGGCAGCGCTTGCTGCCGTCAGTGGCATTTCGACCGAGTTTTCTCCATTCGATGCGCAAGACCTCACGTTGCAACTCGTTTCTTCGGCGGCTTATCCTGCCGTATACTGGTTGTCTCTCAAATCGCGCGAAAGTTTCGGCAAATGAATAACTTTGCTTAAAGGCTCGACAGTCCTACCAAAGTTACACAGGCCTATCTCTCAAAAGCTCGTCGATGTAGAACGTCCAGATGAAATCATTTATTTTGACGATCGCGTTTTCGACGTTAGCTCTAACAATGGTGAGCAATTCGGCCTCGGCGGGAGATTTGTTTTGCACACCGTCGCTTGAAAGCATCAAGCACCACCACTTTGTTTTCACTTTAAGAGAGAGTACGAAGGGCGTGCATCCGCTTCCTTACTCGCTCTTTCAAGCCGAACGACCTGGCTCTACGAAAGACAATTCAGCTGGGTGGCAGCTTCACGACACCTGCCAAGCGCCTGCGATCTGCCAGCAAAGTCGCTACGTGAGAACGACCGAAGACATTGCCGAAACTGTAGTCGTCGAAGAACGTTCAAGCGGACCCACCGGGGCGTACCAAAACACCTATCACGTTGATCTTAGGACCGGCGTCGGTTTCATTCTCGCTTCGTCAGAAAAGTTTCAAATCAAGCAAAGCGATCTTTACCCAAAGGGTGTCGGCCAGATGCTGATCATTCCGTTTACTTGCACCCCAGATATTCCTTCGGATCTCGAGCTCCCAAGGTGATGGTGTAGACGCTTCGCCGATTTCGCGCTCTGGCGCAAACGGTGCACCGCTGCCGTCCTATGATCACGATGGCGACCTCAAAATGGCTCAGCATTCGCTTATTGAGCGGCCTACTCAGCCTAGTGACTTTTAACGGCCAGGCTGTTGCCCAAAATGTCGCCCCAAAAGTCGATCAGGATATCGCTTTGCACATAAGTTTCACAGATGGCCTTGCGATTACGAAGTCAGGCATGCGCGACCTCAGTGCCCTGCTCAAAAAACAAATGCCCGATATGCGAATCGCCACCGCACAAGCATCAACCAAACGTTTGGGATATCTGACGGCCGCTGACGCTGAAGTACCTCGCGACCAGATGATCAATCAGCTAAGAGACTCGGTACTTCAACCTGGCGAACAGATTCGATTACTCATACTCTCAACACACGCAAGCTCGGATGACGGAATATCTCAACTAAGTATGGTCGGCGAAATATCGGCTGAAGGACTCGACGATCGGGCGAAAGAATTCTTTGCTCCGCTCGCCGGGCGATTTGCGCCCGATGCTCGAATTGTTCTTGAAGCCTGCTCAACTCTTTGTGGAACCGACGAAGCCGCAGGAAAGCGCGTTCGCCGACTTTTCGAATTCCTAAACATTCCGAACGGGTCTTTATTTGGTGCGACAACTCCAATGAGCTCGCTTTATTCTCACAACAACAGCTGGAAAATGTTTGTGGTACTTGCGTTCGGAACACTCGGCATAGCAGAAGCGATGACCGTTGCCGACTTGATATCGAATCGCGACCTACTTTCCTCTATCGTCGGCGAGGGGTCGCGCATGAACGCAACAGTGATCTTTCTTAAGAACTTTGCCCTCGCTTCAGGACTTACTATTGGGTTGAGATACGGGGTCTATCCGATTGTTCAGCTCTACCGTGAAGCGCGAGGCGTGTTGAATCTGGGAAAGGTGTTTAGCCTAAATGACAACGGCGATTTGATTACCGAAATTGGTCGATATTCGTTCGACCGCGATGCCATTTTTTTCGGATCGGGTCGAAGCTGCGAGTCCGTTTTTAAAACCAGTAATTGAAAGTGTTTGCCTGATGAGCAAAATTAAACCGCTCGTGACGGAACATTGGCTTCCGGCGTTCCTCAGCTGGTGAGACTGCAAAACGCTCCCCCCAACCTGCAACAGATCTCGGACGAAACTTAAATATCGATTGTAGATTTCGAAATTGATTGACGTCATTTCAATTGAGATCTGAACGCTCTCCATCTCATTTCGATTAAGTCGGCCAGATAGGCATTTGATGTCGCCTCGAACACGCTAAAGGCTCGTGCGATTTGATACGACCGCGGCCGCAACCTTGTTTTAAGAATCGTGCCTCGGCCACTTTAAAGCGAAAAACGTCGCGCTGAAAACCAGTGATAAGACCTTCTCAACAAACGGAGGTTCTTTAATGCTCACACTATCTAACGACAACTTGCTAGCGGCTGTTCGCAAACTCGTCACCGACGAGCGAAGGCTCACTCGAAATATTCTCGACCACATCAACGAAGTCGACCAAAGAAGGCTGCACGTTGAACTTGGCTACTCATCAATCTTTGAGTGGCTTGTGAAAGACTTGGGCTATAGCGAATCAGCGGCCTACCGCAGAATGCAAGCGGCGCGGCTGATTCGCGCAGTTCCAGGTGCGGCGGTCAAAGTTGAATCTGGCGAACTCGGCCTTAGTGTGCTTGCGAAGGTTCAAACGATGATTCGAGCTGAAGAGAAACGAACGTGTTCTGTGATTTCACAAACAACGAAGACCGAAATTTTAGCGAAGGTCGAATCATGCTCGGCTCGCGAAGCTGAGGTTCATTTGGCTTCGCAATTTCCAGACTCGGCACCTTCGAACGTACAGGAAAAAGTTCATGCAATTGGCCAGGACCTAGTTCGAGTTGAACTGACGTTCACAAGCGCACAGTTCGAGAAGCTTAAGCGCATTGAAGAATTGCTTTCACACACTCATCTCGGAAGCTCGAAGGCTGCGCTGATCGAAACCGCAATGGATGTTTTTCTTGAAAAGAAAGATCCGCTTCGAAGAGATGTAGCGAAGCCACGGCAACCGCAGCCTTTGAGAGAACCGGCTCATAGCGAGCCGGCGCCGGGAGAACCGCGTTTTGGAGCGCCGCCGTCAACGCAAAGCAACACCGCTGCGGCACTAAAAATAGGGGCAAGCTCAGCTGACGTTTCGGTGGCGGAGGGTCTCAGAAAAAATTTTAACCCGATCGGAACTGCAAGACAGGTGAGGCCTTCGCAGAAAGTCAGCGTATTTAAAAATTCAGGTGGAAGATGCGAGTATATTGATTCGAAAACGAAACGGCGGTGCGAGAGTCGACACCTTCTCGAGATCGATCATATTCAGCCCCGTGCTCGTGGCGGCACCAATGAGTTACAAAACCTTCGTATCTTGTGCCGCTCTCACAACTTGTTTGCGGCCCAAAAAATTTTTGGCGAGTCTACGATGGCGCGATTCAGGTCGACGCTTTCACCGTATAGCTGAGAATGACAATCAGACTTTAATGGATGGACCGCCCGCGCGCTTCGCGGGAGGAGCTATTGCGTAACCCTTGCCTTAGGCGCACTTATCAATGCTTCGAAATCGTCACTTCGCCCGATTCCATATCCTGCCAGTACTTGATGTTCTTACCCTTGACGCAAATCATGACGAGGCCAGCGGTATCGAGGCCATCTTTGAACCACATTTCGAGGCTTTTTCGCCAGTGCGGCTTCATCAGCTCTCGGTCGCGAATAAGTTCTGCTTCTCCGACCACAGAGACAAAAAGCCGCTTTTCACCCATAAAACTGAGATTCACGCTTGGGTGCGTCTCGATCTGTTGCAC
>JALHOI010000321.1 GCA_022843085.1 Pseudobdellovibrionaceae bacterium | reverse complement strand
GGCCCATGTCGACCAAAAACTTCTCGACGCCCGAGCGCGTGAGCAACGCTTCGATCTCGGCCCGCTTGCTGGGAAGTGCGGTTGTACGGCGAACTATAACTTTGGAAGATGGAGTTTTAATCATTCGTTTCTCCTAACACGATTTGTCCAGCTCGCGCGAGCTGATCTTCCTTTAAGATTTGAATGGAGCGACCCTGAAGATCAATGATGCCGTCGCGCTTCAAACCCGTCAGCGTGCGAATCACCGATTCATAGACAGTGCCCGCCAAATGAGCCACCTCTTCTCGAGTCAAACCAAGATCCAGGCGGCGCGTTCGGGAGATCGCGTCAATGCGGCCGTGCTCTTGCGCCAAAAGCCAGAGTGTCGCCGCCACGCGCGCGCGCACGGGCATCAAATCCAGGGGACGCTTCAAGTACAGTTCAGGCCGCAGAGTCGCCCCCGAAAATCCACCGAGGCTCTTTGGCGCATTCGTCCACCAAATCTGCAGACTGGAAAGCGGCTCGGCCGTCACGACAACATCGCCGATAGCTTCAAACGTATCTCGATAACGAACCGTCCCAAGAGACGCGGGCCGCAAAAAGTCTTCAAGGCCAATCAGCTCACCTTTACCGACAAGAGACACAAGGAAGTCTTTCTTCTGGTATTTGCGAAGCCGCTTCAAACAGCCCGATCGAACGGTGAAAACCCCAGTCAACTCATCGCCGGCACGAACTAGGATCTCGCCGTGACGCAAAACATTCGTCGTCGCAACAGCCTTCAGCAGTTCCGAAGAACGGCCTGACGACGAAGACACCGAAGCGGAGACCTGAGACGGAAGAACCAGTTCATTTTGTTCCATAGACTATAACGGTAGCCTCTTCTGTATGATTTGGAAAATAGATCATTCTAATGAAATAGTTCGCTTTAAACGAATGATGTGTCGAAGGCCGCCCGTCGTCGGCGCCCCCGCCATTGAAGATGGACAGCGGGAAACTCGTCGACCCGACCCCGGATTTCTGTCATCGTAACCGTCTATGAATAAACGCCTCGTCACGGCCGCACTCCCCTATGCCAATGGCCCCATTCACATCGGTCATCTGGTGGGCTACATGCAGGCCGATTTTTGGGTTCGCTGGAACAAGATGAACGGCCAGGACTGCATTTACATTTGCGGCGACGACACGCACGGCACGCCGATCATGATCAAGGCGCGCGAACTTGGAGTCACCCCGGAACAGTTTATCGCAAAGTCTCACGCCGAACATCTGAAAGACTTCACAGATTTCGGAATTGAGTTCGATAACTATTCATCGACGAATTCAGAAGAAAACCGGCGTCTGTCGGAAGAGTTCTACATCAAGATGCGCGATGCGGGACACACCACCGTACGACCACGCGAACAGTTTTGGTGTGATCACGATAAAATGTTTTTGCCCGATCGATTCGTCAAAGGTGTTTGCCCGAAGTGCAGCTCGCCCGATCAGTACGGCGACAGCTGCGACAAGTGTGGATCGACCTACGCTGCGACTGACTTGAAAAAGCCGGGTTGCTCGATCTGCGGCGCACCACCGTCACTCAAAGCTTCCGACACGATCGCGTTTAAACTTTCTGACTTCCGAGACTTTCTCGCGAAATGGGTTCCCGAACACGCACCGGAAGAAGTCGCCAATAAACTTGGCGAGTGGATCGACGGGGATCTTTTAGACTGGGATATCTCGCGCGATGCGCCTTATTTCGGATTTAAAATTCCAGGATTCGATTCGAAGTATTTCTACGTCTGGCTGGACGCTCCGATCGGCTATGTCTCGTCGACGGAACAGTGGTGCAATTCCAAAGAAGGAAAGGCGCGCGGCTACACGATGGACGATTACTGGAAACCGGTTGGCGCTGGCGGCAAAGACGCCGAGATCTATCATTTCATCGGAAAAGACATTATCAAGTTTCACTGTCTGTTCTGGCCCGCGATGCTGAAGACAGCCGGCCGAAAACTTCCGACCGAAATTTTCGTCAATGGATTTCTCACGGTGAACGGCGAGAAAATGTCGAAATCAAAAGGCACTTTTGTTTCGGCGCGAACTTATTTAGACAACCTTGATCCGCAATTCTTACGTTACTATTTCGCTTCGAAATTGAATTCTCAACTGCAAGACATCGATCTTGGACTTGAGGATTTTGCCAACCGCGTAAATTCAGATCTCGTCGGGAAAATTACGAATCTCGGCTCTCGCGGCGCCCAAATGCTGGGGAAACGTCTCGATGGCGCGATGGCGAAATCATTGGACGTCGAGGGACTGGCGCTTCTCACTCGCTCGCAAGCGCGGCAGAAAAAGATCGCCGAGTACTTTGAAGCTCGTGATTTCGCAAAGGCGCTGGGCGAAGTCCGCGAGATGGCCGACGAGGCCAACAAATATTTTGATGAAAAGGCGCCGTGGAACCTCATCAAAACTGATCCCGAAGCGACACGACAAGTTCTGACGTCGACGCTGAATGTGTTTCGCCTGATCGCGATTGATCTCAAGCCGATTCTTCCGCAGTACTCGGACAAAGTCGCAGCCCTGTTTGGTGAGGCGCCTTACAAGTGGGCCGACATCCAAAAGGTCGTGCTCGCCGGAAAGGTCGGAGAGTACCAACATCTCGCAACACGCATTGAACCTAAAAAAATTGAAGACATGGTCGAAGCCAGCAAAGAAGAGGTAAAAAAAGTGACGGACACACGAAGTAACCCTCAAGCCGCCGCCGCGGCGACCGCCGGCGCCACGGCCCCCACCAAAGCTCCAGCGGCAGCCGTTGACCCTGGCGTTCTCGATATCGACACTTTCAACAAAGTCGATCTGCGCATCGGAAAAATCATAAAAGCCGAATCAATTCCAGAGGCAGATAAACTTCTGAAATTGCAAATCGATCTTGGTCCCTTGGGCACACGGCAAGTTTTTGCCGGAATCAAAGCGGCCTACGATCCGGCGACACTTGAAGGCCGCCTCACCGTCGTCGTCGCAAACTTAGCGCCGCGAAAAATGAAGTTCGGAATGAGCGAAGGCATGGTCTTGGCCGCATCGGACCCCGCCGGCGGTGGCGGGAAAGATCTCTTCATTCTTTCGCCCGACAATGGCGCGAAACCGGGCGACCGCGTGAAGTGAACAAACTTTCAAGTCGCGACCGAAAGCTCGTCACACTCGCACTGGATGCGGGTCGCGCTCTTGAAGCCTCGCTGTCAACTCGCGAAGAAACCACTGACGCCGATGCTTTCCGCCGGGCCCTTGGCGATTGCAGCGACGCCGAATCCGAACTTGTAAAAAAACTTGCTCTTCTTGCGCCGAAGGTTTCGCTGGAACATGGCCCGAAGCACGACATGGCACTTCTTGTTCCGATCGAGCGTATTGCGGGTCGCGCGGCTCGAGACGAAGAGTTTTTGTATTTCGAGCGGGATAAAACAGCAGCGGAAGCACGCTCAGCGCTGAAGCCGTCGACCAATACCAGCAAACAAGAAAAAAATCTGATCGTGATCTGCGAAAATATTCGCTCGGCTTTTAACGTGGGCGCGATCTTTAGAACGACCGAAGCTTTCGGCGAAAAATATGTTTGGCTCACCGGTTACACGCCCGAGCCGCAAAAGACCGCCATGGGTACCGATGCCATTATCGAATGTCGGAAGTTTGATCGCGCCATCGGAGCCATTGCGGAAGCCCGAAGCCTCGGCGCTTCGATTGTCGGTCTTGAAACTTCCGAAAATGCCGTTCCGATCGATCAGTTCGTCTGGCCTAAGAAAACAGCGCTCATCGTCGGAAACGAACGCTTCGGACTTGATTCCGAAACTCTCGCGGCCTGCGATCACATCGTGCGAATCGAAACGCGCGGAGCAAAAAATTCCCTCAATGTCGGAGTCGCCTTCGGCATCGCGGCCGCCTCGTGGTCCGCAGCTCAGTCGACCGAAGCGCCAGTGACAGCCTCCAAAGACCATGTCGAAAATTTTTCCCGTGCAGTTTCACCGATAGGTTTTGTTCGCGGTGGTTTCCAGAACCCACAGGTCGCGCCACGACAAGGTGCGTACCACGGCGCACCCAAGCCAGGCTCCGACAGTAACTCACGGGCCACCATCGAATTGGAATCTCGCTTCGAAGGACGACCTTCGAACTTCGAGCAGGCCTTGAAAGATCTCGAAGGTTTTGAGCGCGCCTGGCTTCTTTTCGGCTTTCACGAAAGCGCGGGATGGAAGCCGCAAGTCAGCCCGCCCCGCG
>JALHOI010000320.1 GCA_022843085.1 Pseudobdellovibrionaceae bacterium | reverse complement strand
TAAGACTCGCAGCGCCAACGCAGGAAAAAGCCCGACGTACAAGAAGCCCATCAGACCCGCGCCTTGCAGTTGAACGGCCGTCGCGAGATCTCGTTTCGTCATGACGTTAAACAAAACGATAGTTAAAAAATAAATCGAAGCCTGTGCGATCGATGCGACGGGCTTCTCAATAAATGCAGTCGTCAAAAACAAAGCTGCGCAAAGAATGACGAACGACCACCGAAGGCTGCGCGGAGCAAGATCGGGGCGAAACGTCAGCCGGCCATATTCATAAATGCAGCCAAGGCTGACAACGATCGCGATCCCCATCAGGCCGCGAGTCTTAAAAAACCAGTAGATTACGCCAAGCAACAAAGCGGCGATCACAGCCGAGACCGATCGAATTCTCATGTTACGCCAACTGGTTTTCGTTATTGGCGCGCGAAATCTGCGCCGTTGTGCGCCCGTAACGCCGCTCGCGGGACTGATACCACGCGAAGGCCGCATCAAGCTCAGCGGCCTCGTAATCGGGCCAGAGTGTCGGTGTAATAAAGATTTCCGAGTAGGCGCTTTGCCAGAGAAAGAAATTCGACAAGCGCGATTCGCCGCTTGTGCGAATCACGAGATCGGGATCACGCAATCCTGCTGTCTGCAGTCGGGCTTCAAGGGCTTTCTCGTCGATGGAATTTGCCGAAAGGCCTTCAGCCACCATCAATTTGACAGCCGAAAGAATATCTTGTCGGCCACCGTAGCTTAGCGCAAATGTCAGGCGCATGCCGGTGCAATGAGCAGTTGCGCGAATCGTCTCATTCACTTCGTTGACGACCGCAGGCGGTAGCCTTGACAGTTCGCCAATCGCACTAAATCGAATATCGTTTTTGACTAGATTCGCGCGCTCTCGCTTCAGGTGCCGGGATAAGAGGGCCATTAAAAACGAGACTTCTTCAAGCGGGCGCATCCAGTTTTCAGAGCTAAATGTGTAAAGCGTTAGGTTTTCAATTCCACGTTTAGAACACGCTTCAATGATCTCGCGCGCGACCCGCGCCCCTCGCAAGTGGCCAAAGGTTCGGTTTCGGCCGCGGGTCTCTGCCCAGCGACCGTTTCCGTCCATGATAATGGCAACATGTTGAGGAAGCGGTTTTTTCATAACACCTGTTTTCGCTGGGCCAACGCTTTCAAACTTTGCGACTAGATCGTCATGATCTCTTTTTCTTTTTCGGCCGACATCTTATCGACTTTTTCGATGTACGTGTCGGTCATTTTCTGAATCTCAGTTTCGCCACGCTTGCTGTCGTCTTCGCTGATTTTTTTTTCTTTCAACAACTTCTTCATCGCTTCGTTGGCGTCGCGCCGACCCATACGAACAGCGACCTTTGCATCTTCAACGACTTTTTTGGTGTTCTTCACCATCTCTTTGCGGCGTTCTTCGTTAAGATCGGGAACTTTGAGCCGAATGACTTTGCCGTCATTGATGGGGCTCATACCGAGGTCACTTTTAATAATAGCTTGCTCGATTTCTTTCAGCATCTGAGCTTCCCATGGCGCAATCAAGAAGCTTTTCGCGTCAGGTGTCGATACCGCGGAAACCTGATTGAGTGGCGTCGGATTGCCGTAGTAGTTCACTTTGACGTTGTCGAGCATCGAAACTTGAGCGCGACCCGTGCGAACCTTTTTAAGTTCTGTTGCAAGCCCCACGAGCGCTTTTTCCATTATATCTTTAGCGGCCTGTTTAGCGTTCTCGACCATGTGAGCCTCCGTGCGCCAGCGGCGCGACTAACGTATCAGGGTTCCGATTCTGTCTCCGCGAATAGCTTTCACGATGTTGGCGGGATCTTTCAAGTTAAAGCAAAGAATAGGCATCGAGTTATCCATGCAAAGGCTAATCGCGGTCGAATCCATCACATTCAGACGTTTGTTCAAAACTTCGATGTAGGTCAGTTCATCGAACTTCACCGCGTCGGTGTGTTTCATTGGATCTTTGTCATAGACGCCGTCGACCTTCGTGGCCTTCATGATAACTTGTGCTTCGATTTCCATTGCGCGAAGTGCGGCCGCGGTGTCGGTGGTGAAGTAGGGATTGCCCGTGCCGGCTGCAAAAATGACGGTTCGTTTTTTCTCGAGGTGCCGCATGGCGCGCCGGCGAATGTAAGGTTCGGCGATTTCAGCCATCTCGATTGCGCTCTGAACCCGCGTGTCGACATTCAACTTTTCAAGCGCGTCTTGAAGCGCGAGTGCGTTGATGCAGGTTGCGAGCATACCCATGTAATCAGAGCTTGCGCGGTCCATGCCGTTCGCCGAAGCGGCGACACCTCGAAAGATGTTGCCGCCACCAATGACGATCCCGATTTCAGTCCCGGTCTCGACCGCGGCGGCGACACCCCGACCGATTTCTTGAATTGTCTGCGTGTTAATTCCAAAGCCTTGATCGCCCGCAAGCGCTTCACCGCTAAGCTTCAGTAGAACGCGCTTGTACTGGGTCCGCGACACTAGTTTGACCCTTGAGCAGCTGCAACTTCAGCCGCGAAGTCTTCTTTCTTCTTCTCGATACCCTCGCCAAGCTCGAAGCGAACGAAACGACGGATCACGATATTTTCGCCGATCGTTGCGATTGTTTGTTTCAAATAATCCGAAATCTTGATGTCAGGGTTTTTTACGAAAGGCTGTTCAAGAAGCGCGACGTCGGCCATCCATTTCTTGATCTGACCGTCGACGATTTTAGCCAACATGTCCTCTTTTTTGCCTTGCTCGCGCGCTTTTGCCATCAACACTTCTCGTTCGCGCGCGATGAGGTTTTGGTCAAGCTCGTCGCTGCTGACGGCGATCGGTGCCGTCGCGGCGATGTGCATCGCGATGTCTTTTGTAAAGGCCTTGAAGCCCTCGTTGCGAGCTACGAAATCTGTTTCGGAGTTAACTTCGAGCAAAACGCCAACTCGGCCTTCGCCGTGAATGTACGAAACGACTGAACCTTCAGCAGCGATTCGCCCCGCTTTTTTGCCGGCCGACGAGAGGCCTTTCTGACGAAGCCAATCGACGGCTTTTTCGAAATCGCCCGATGTCGCTTCAAGAGCTTTTTTGCAATCCATCATACCGGCGCTGGTTTTTGCGCGGAGTTCTTGAACTTTTGCTGCCGTGATACTCATTTTTGATCCTCATTTTAAAGCCAAGTCCAAGCCGAAGCTAGGGACGTGCTGGAAAGTATTTTGGAAATAGTTTTGAAATTATACTTGAAACTACGCTCTATGAGACACGAGCTCGAAACATCGCGCACTTCAAGAGCCCGGACCGAGCACACAAACCTTGGGCTGTGACCAAAGCCATTCGCCCAAGGTCGTGAGGACAGCCACCGACAGAGTTCGCCGCAACCCGATGCACTTTCGTTCATCCGGCGGCGAACAAAGTCAGCGGTGCCTTACTCAGCCACTTCTTCTGTCGGCTCAGCAGCTGGCTTTTCGCCTTCTTCGAGTTCTTGTTGAATCTCGACGTCGTCAGCTGTTCCGGCGGCAACGAGTTTGCGAGTCTTCGATGCCTTAACGATAGCCGGCCCGGCCTTTTTCTCAACAGCAACAGGCTCGGGACGAGCGGCGCCGCGACGGCGTGGCTGTTCGTCTTTTGCATTGCGAGGAGCAATCGCAGGTTCATCACCCTTATCGACGTTCTGTCGGAGAGTCGCTTGATATTCTTTCGCACCTTCGTTGTACGAATCAGCGATGAGGCCAGCGAAAAGCTTAATCGAGCGGATCGCGTCGTCGTTACCCGGGATTGGGAAGTCTGCCATCTCTGGGTTCACGTTCGTGTCGGCGATGCCGATGACTTTAATGCCGAGGCGTTTTGCTTCAGCAACCGCGATGTGCTCCATGTTCAAATCGACAACAAACATTGCGGTTGGCATATCGCGCATGTCGCGAATTCCGTCGAGATAGTCGAGTAGTCTTGTGTATTCCTTTTCGATTCCGGCGCGTTCTTTTTTCGAGAAGAACTCGAGTTCTCCTTGCTCGCGCATGAGGTCGATTTTTTTCAGACGATCGATCGATGCTTTGATGGTCGCGAAGTTCGTGAGCATGCCGCCCAACCAACGTTTCGTGACGTAGAATTGGCCGCACGACGCCGCCGCTTCTTGAATTGGCTCGACCGCTTGTTTCTTCGTACCGACGAAGATAAGGCGTCCACCCTCGGATGCTGTTTTCTTGACGAACTCAGCTGCTTTTTTTGCGAAATCCACCGTTTGATGAAGATCGATG
>JALHOI010000319.1 GCA_022843085.1 Pseudobdellovibrionaceae bacterium | reverse complement strand
TGCGATTGTAACCCCGGTCGCCGTCCTCGACGACCAGCTGCGACTCGTGCGCGGAAATCGCGCGCTGATGAAAGGGCGAGCACCCGAGCAAGTCGTCGGTCGTCCCTGCTTTGAGGCTGTGTTTGGTCGAAGTCAGGCGTGTCCTGGCTGCCTTGTGATGCAAGACTATGTGGGCGGAAAATTTCGCAATCGTGGCCGCAATTTCGTCAACGCACGCACGATGCAGTTTCGTGTGGGGCCACTGGTGGAAAAGACATTCGAAATCAGCTCGCGACCTTTGCGACAATCTGAAAGACGTGAAACACGCTTCTCGGAAACATCAGAGAGTCCCCTTCTTGTTCATCTCTACCGAGACGCAACGACAACGGCTCGTTTCGAGAAGCGAATCGTCGAGTCTTCAAAGATGGCAGAGCTCGGAACAATTGGTTCAAGCATCGCACATCAGCTGAATAATCCAATCGGCGGGATGCTAAGTCACATTCAACTTCTGCTGATGGATATGAAGACACTTGAATTTGACGGCCGAGAAGAGTTGACCAAAGAGCTTAAAGAGATGGAGAGCGGAACACGGCGCTGCGCTGAAATTGTTCGCGATCTGCTCGGTTTCACACGGCGGGCCGACGAAGACGAAGCACACGAACACGACCTCAGCGAAATCGTCGAACAGGCCATCAAGATCACCGAGTTACAGACGCGGTCGCGAGGAATTCGATTCAAGCTCGACGTCGCAGATTCTTCAGAGGGTTCACTTTTGGTGACCGGCCGTTTCAATCTGCTTGCGCAAGCCGTCCGAGCCGTGCTTCTTGCACTACTTCCAAGCGGCTTACGAGACCAACAGATTGAATTGAAGATCACTTCAGGTTCACTCGGTTTTGACATTTTAATTGTGGTCGACGTTTTTCGTGAAACTCACGAAATCCAAGAAACACTTGATTTGACGGTGGCCGAACAAATTTTGACGGAACACGGCGGAACTCTTCAAATAAGCAAGAATGAGCAGGTCCAGCAGGCAATTCTTTCTCTACCGCACCCCACAACTTAGACAGGGGCAGGATTCTGAGGACTAGTTTTTGGCTCCCGGCCAATTCTTTGACGCCCGAAATTTGACACTTCGCTGGGCTCGTCTTTACCATCAAGAGAGGGAAGCGCATTCGCGTCTGACGCCTGGCTGGAGCGGATTTCCGGTCACAGGCTTCCCTTGAAAAACCACAAAGGTTTTTCCGACGAAAGGATGACGTCGCATGTCGAATTCTGTGTTTGACCCTTCTCTCGGTTCGCCAAGTGGAATGGTAGGAGGCAACCCTCGCCTTTCTCAAGCTGGAGGAAAACCAGTGCGTGCTCTCGTTGTCGATGATGAATCAAGTCTTCGCACGGCACTCTTCAGAATTCTCGATCGGCAAGGATTTCAGGTGGTCACAGCCAACGCGAAGCGTGAAGCCGAAGCGCTTATCACACCCGAGACACATTATGATCTTGCGCTCATTGACCTGCGGCTTCCCGACGGCGATGGCCTCGAGCTGATGACAAAACTTCGTCAGACTCACCCCGCATGCCAAGTCATCATTTTGACTGGCCACGGCACCATCGAAAACGCTGTTAAAGCGACACAGATGGGTGCGTTCCATTTCATAACCAAGCCCTTCAATATGGAAGAGCTTGTCTCGATCGTCGACAAAGCCATTTCTCACAAAACACTACAGACCGAAAACCAGCATCTGAGATCAGCGCTCTCGCGTCGTTATCGTTTCGAAAATATCATTGGCACAAGTAACGAGATTCGACACGTCCTCAGCATGGTCGAACGTGTCGCTGATTCAGATTCGACTGTTCTCGTTTCGGGCGAAAGTGGAACTGGCAAAGAGCTCATAGCAAAAGCGGTGCACTACAATTCACCGCGTGCGAATAAACCTTTTGTCCCCGTCAATTGCGGTGCGATTCCCGCCGAACTTCTTGAAAGCGAACTTTTCGGCCATGTGAAAGGAGCCTTCACGGGCGCCATCGCGACTCGACAAGGGCGCTTTGATTTGGCCAATGGCGGAACGCTATTTCTTGACGAGATCGGCGAACTTCCGCTTTCGCTTCAGGTGAAGCTTCTTCGTGTTCTTCAAGAACGCCGCTTTGAACCGGTGGGTTCGATGAAGACTCACGAGGCGGATGTGCGAATTATTGCTGCGACCAATGTTGATCTGGCGAAAGCCGTGCAAAAGGGTCTCTTTCGCGAAGACTTGTTCTATCGTCTCAATGTCATTCCCGTTCGGCTGCCTTCGTTGAAAGAACGAAAGAGCGATATTCCACTTCTACTGCATCACTTTCTACAGATGTCGAATGACCGCGTCGCCGAGCGGGCTGTGGCGCGTTCCGGTTCGGCGAAGCCCCGTCAGCTTGCGGGATTTTCAGCTGAAGCGATGACATCTCTCGTGAACCATCCTTGGCCAGGTAACATCCGCGAACTCGAGAATTTGGTTGAACGCCTCGCTGTTTTGAAGGGCGAGGGTATGATCGAGATGACCGATCTACCCGAACATTACCAGGTGTCGGCAGGCCGCAGCGAAACTTCGATACCCGAGACAGACTTGTTAATCGACGCTCTCGATTTGCCAGAATCTGGGCTCGATTTCAATTCAGCTGTCGACGCTTACGAAAATGCGTTGATCCTTCAGGCTCTTGAGAAAACTGGCTGGAATCGAAATCAAGCAGCTGCGCTTCTAAAATTAAACCGCACGACACTTGTCGAAAAAATTAAGAAAAAAGGCCTTCGCCCACCACCAGAAGCCGAAGTTTAACCACTTATCAGCGTCCAAACTTTAGGCCACCTCGGTGGCCCTTTTCTTTGGCTGACACCGCTGATCCGAACACTCAGCTGTTGTAGTTTTCGACACCTGTCAGCTTTCTGAGAAGTGTGTACCTGCCGTCTCAAACTAAGACATTATTTCGTTTTCAAGTCAGCCCTACGGCCTCGCGGCTACACATCTTCACACTTCTATGGCCTTCAACTTGCTCAATTGAAGGGTGATGACAGAACGACTGCAAAACGCGAAAGCGATCAAGCAAGCGACCCAAGGAAAAAGCCGTGGGGCACGCGGGTTTTTTATACGAGCTATCGCAGTCACTGGGTTTGGCGCAGCGTTGCTCTCTGTTAGCAATTTGCCCGCCACTAAGTTTCTGGACTCTAATTTTTTAGCCTCTAATTTTTTGGACTCGAAGTTTCTAGACACCCGAGCTGTGCGACGGACCACAGTTCATTCTATCAGTCTCGCGTCAGGTCGCGATCCAGCGATGATGCGAGTGAACCCAAAAGTTCACGGTGTCCGTCTCGAAAATGCAATCGGCACTCGTGACGTGGTTGAAGCCGTTAACGGCAGCGTTTTGGGATCTGCGAAACGAGAGTTGGCTCTTGGGCTCGTGACTCGCACGGCCGATTTTACCCGCGGCGGTGACGCGCGAAACGTGGCTCGCGTTCGAGAGATTGGCTTGAACTATGGAATGATTTTGCCAGCAAGCCTTTCTGCTTCATCGGATGCAGGGTCAATTTCGGCTCAAATCTTCGACCACTCGATCACAAGTTTCTTAAATCAAGCTTCGATTAAAAATTCGTTTGTCGGGCAAGCGGCCGACACAGTCGAAAAGCGAATGAAAACCGAAGTTGCGATCGGAGGAATCGAACCGGATTCGATTCAGCACAAAATTAAATTTCAGATGAAAGCGTCTGAGACAAAAGCCAGCATGGAATATCGCGGCTTAACTAACGCCGACCTCAGTTACTCGATCGGTTCTCGTAAAACGAATCTCGAAATCTACGAAAAAATCGGAACCTCGTCGAATCTCGTGTACACACACAGCGACGAACCGTCGGATCGCCGCGACGTCGTGAGCCTTCGGCTCAACTGGTGATCGTGAGCCTTCGGCTCAACTGGCGATCGTGAGCCTTCGGATCAACTGGTGACCCGATCGAGCAGGCTTCGTCCGATATCGGTTCTGACTTGTTGACCTTTCCAAGTAACTGATTCAGCCGCCGCGTATGCAAGCTCGATAGCCGTGCGCATGTTGCGGTCAGAAATTGCAACGACGTTCATCACACGACCGCCGTTTGTTACGAAGTCGCCGTTCGGTCCAAACTTCGCGCCGGCGTGAAGTACGTAAGCTGACTCGCCCAAACGGGTTCCCGAATCATCACTCGAACCGACAAATCGCTCGACGAGTGCTCCGTCCTCATCGAGGCC
>JALHOI010000318.1 GCA_022843085.1 Pseudobdellovibrionaceae bacterium | reverse complement strand
GTTGAATACGCGCCCTACACTGGCCCCGCGATTCGCGAATACCTTCAGGTTGTTGAAAAGAGACTTCGTAAGGCCGTACTTGATGCTCTTAAGGGTAAGGTCGATTCTAAACTTTCGGGGACCGGTATGACACTGCCCGTTCTGCCGGAGGTTCCGTCATTCGGTTACTCGAGCCGTTTCATAAAGCGCCAGATCGCTGCGAAACCGGTCGGCCCCGTAGAAAAAGCGGGCGAAGTTTCGGATCACGATTTTGATGTCGATCTCAACGACACCCGTATCGGTTCGGGACCTTATCTGCCCGGCGAGAAATTCGCGCCCAAGAAGAAGCCTGGTGATGGCGAGGGTAAAGATGGTGATGGCGACGGGGACGGAGACGGCGACGGCGACGGAAATGGCAACGGTAAAGGTGATGGTGATGGTGACGGAGACGGCGACGGAACAACACCAGTACCGGGTCGCGGCGGAGGATCTGGGAATCCGAAAGACTTAAAAATACCGCTGAAACTTCTTGGAGAAATTCTGCAAGAGGTGCTTGAGCTGCCGAACATTCGACGAACGGTCGGCAAGATACCGGAAGTTCAAACGATTCGGCGAGGCGTTTACGCAAAACCCACGGGCAATCAACTGTGGCCTGAGACGATCGTCGTCGCTATCGAAAAAGCACGTGCCATTCGCCGCGGCAAAGGTCTGCCATGGGATTCGACTGTGCCGGTGATGGATCTGATTAAAGAAGCGTTGCCGCTGCTTGAGCCCGCCGATGTTCGCGTGTCGGGCCGCATGGAAAAGCCGCTTCCAGATTTCGACGCGGTTCTGGTGGTCAATGTCGATTTGACTGGCAGTATGGGCGGCGAGCGAATCGAGAACGCCAAGAACCTGGTTTTCAACATGGAGGCCATGCTTCGCGCGAAATACAAAAACGTGACGATTGAATTCGTCGGCTTTGATTCGACGGCACGCCGGATGTCGCGAAAAGATATTTTCTCGAAATTCTTCGGTGGCGGTACGGCTTATGCGTCTGCGATCGAACTCGATAAGAAAATTCTCGAAGAGTATCCAAACAGTCGTTACAACAAGTATATCGTCACAATCGGTGACGGCGAGACAGGCGATGCCGCTGATTACATGAGAGGGCTAAGTGAGCTTCAGCCTGATCTGCAGTACGCGGGACTTGTGATTACAAACCGGTCGTTAGCGGGAGTCGAGGATCTTGTTGAGGGTCATAAACAGTTGAAGGCCGAATGGCCCTGGGTTGGCTTCGGTCACCTGCGGACATCGGCGGACATGTACGATGTGCTTCGAAACTTGTTTAAGGGAGACCAGCAAGACTAAGCGCGGCAATCCGCGTTGGGGGTTAGGGTCCGGTTGCGGGCGGGGGAGCCGCAAACGGATCAATGGTTCCGCCATTACCGACGGGAGCAACGGGGTTCATCGGTGAAGGCGGAGTTATGAGGTCAGGAGCAGGTGCCGCCATGACAGGAGCCAGTGGCGGCAGGTCGGGATCAATCGAAAATAAGATCACGCGTTTAATGGGACGGTCTGTTGGACCTGTAGGCGTCTCGGCAATTTTTCGGATGGTGTCCATGCCAGACGTAATTTGGCCAATCACCGTAAATTGATTGTTGTAGTCAGGCAATGGGGCCAGCGAGATGAAGAATTGGCTACCGGCCGAGTTTGGTTCGTAGTTGATGCCATTCGGCGTCGTCACGCGCGAAAGGGCCATCGCAACCACACCTGGCCGGTCGAACCGCATCGCCGTCGAGCGTTCATCCTGTACACGATAGCCGGGGCCCCCGGTGCCAGTTCCAAACGGGCAACCGCATTGAATCAAAACGCCTTTCAAAACTCGGTGGCAGTTGAGCCCTGTATAAAACGGCCGGCTCACTTTCTTTCCAGTTCGAATGTCGACAAAATCTTTCTGACCTAGTGCCAGATCAATAAAATTTTGGACATTACGAGGGGCGACGTTTGGGTTCAGCGTCACTTTGAATTCGCCTTCAGATGTTTTCACAACGAGAACCGATTTTGTTTCAGCCTTCGGATCGAACAGCACGATTTCAGATCGAGTATTTTGTGCCGGCGTAGGATTCGATTGAGAATTGTTGATAGCGTTTTGAGGAGCGACCGGGTTGCCTCCGCTATTGAAGCCGCCTGAAGAGGGAGGCAATGCAAACGGCAGGTAAGTGGGTTGACCTGGAGCCGGAGGCGGTTGCGTCGGCGGAAGCACCCCAGGTGGCAAGCCCCCTTGCGAAGGCGGAAACTGTACGTTGAAAGATCGATTTGGCGGCGGCGGCGTTTGTGCATTCACGTCGAGGACAAGCGTGCCCACGAACATGATGGCAAAAAGTTGGGTAACCTTGAACAAGCTGCCTCCGCTTCAACGACCTAACAGAGTCTTCAGATTTTCTGACGACTCTTCGAGTTTCGAAATCAGCAGCTGCGGGAACGCGATTTCGTTTTCGCCCGCGGTCTTCGCAAATCTTCGAAACTCTTTTGATCCAAGATTCAAATTCGAACCCGCAACGTCGCCTGTGACGCGAATCCACTGTTCAATTCGTCTCAGCCAAAGATGTTGGGTCTCGAGCTCCGTCAACAACTCGCGCTGTATCTGAATCTCCTTAAGAAAGTGAAGCATGCTGCGTGTCGACGTCTCAAGAAGATTTCGAATTGGTCCGCTCGCCGTTGGTCCAGTGCGCAGCACACAGATCTGAGCTGCAAATTCAATTGGCGCAAGGCCTCCATGAACAAGCTTGAGATCGATCGTCGACTTCGTGTCGCTGAAAGTCGGCACAGCTTTGAAGAGTTGCTTTGAGATCTCTGTAAGCTGCGCCTCTTCGTGCCCATTGAGCCCGCGATTCAATATCGTATCGCGAACCGCAGCGGGCAAGTGATGTGGAAGCTTTTCGATCGACCGGGCGCGAAGCCAGCTTTGACGTTCCCAAGCTTCAGCTTTGATCGAAAGGTGGTCTAAAAGATTGTCGAGCTGAACTAAAATTGGGCCGGCGTGACCGCTAGGCCTAAGTCGCAAGTCGATTGCGTAAATTGAACCGCCGCGATGGGCTTCGGTCATTCGGTTTAGAAATCGTCGTGCTAGCCGCTGATGATCGTTCGTCGGCGGTTTTGCAGTGTGAAAAACGAAGTCGAGATCCGAACGCAGGCCCAGCTCGCGGCCACCCCACTTGCCGAGCGCCACAATACCCAGCGGTTCGCACCCAATCTCTTTTGCCGTCGCAACCATAAGGTCGGTTGCGATCGAATCGGCCAAGTTAGTCAGATTGCGAGTGCAAGATTCGAGATCTTTCGACTCTAGAAAATGCAAAGTTGCGATGATCTCGCCAAGCATTCGACGTTCTGATAACGAGTCTAAGATCTGCGCTGTATCAAGAGTTTCGAGATTCGCAGCCTCTTGCCGAAGAATAAAGGAATCGAGTAATTCGGGTCTTGAGCAGATGATGTGACCTGCCCACGGTGACACACCGAACAGTGTCGCGAGCTGGTGAACCAGCGTCGGTTCGCGGTTTAGCATCGAGAACAAAGTGGCCTTTGCTCGCGTCGTCTTCACGAAATCAACTAAGAGTGCGATTCCTAGGTCTAAGTCGCCGCCGCTTTTTTCAAGTGATTGAATAAACGAGGCGAGAAAAAGATCTTTTTCACGTTCGTCACGCTCAGATTTTTTTGAAAGAACATGGACTTGTCGAATTTCGGCAAGTGAGTCGCGCGCAATAGATTTATCGAATCCTCGGCTTACGAGGTCGTCGACAGTCGGCAGCTGCACCGAATTCACAAGTGGAAACCCGACAGCCGAAATTTCTATCACTCGCTTGGCTTTACCGCGAACATTTTGAACTGAAACCCAGTCGGTCAGTCGATACGTCTGTTCGTCGTTCGGTGCCTGAATTCTATTTTCAAGATTTCGATAGTACCAATAAATGTTAGAAAGTTCAGCGGCCTCTTCGCGCGTTACAAGTTCAGCGATCGCCAGCTGTTGAATAGCCACACCCGTTTTTACGGTTTGCAGTTCACGTCGTCGTCCGCCGTGGATTGTTTGCAGTGCATGAACGTAAAGTTCGATATCGCGAATTCCGCCAGGATGAAGCTTCAAGTGAAACTCGGACATTTTATCAGACGGATTTTCGCTGCGAATACGGTGAATAAGAAGACGGAGCTCTTCGAAAACAGAGTAGTCCAAGTGTCTGCGGTACGAAAAACCGCGCGCGAATTGTTG
>JALHOI010000317.1 GCA_022843085.1 Pseudobdellovibrionaceae bacterium | reverse complement strand
AAGATTTTCTTTTATCAAATAATTTAATGGCGCTAACGGAGGCTTGCAAGGTGCTTCATGAAGGCGTGACCTGGCCAGACGTGGAATTTAAAATTACAACTTTCTATGAAAAGAAGGGTTGCGAATAGTTTAATAGGACAATATCTCGATAATTTATAGTTATTGAGATTATAGATATTTAGAATTATTAATTATATGGATTTAGCCGTATTCTCTCTAAAAAGGAGAGATTTATGATTAAAATTAGAAAATCACAAGAACGTGGACTGGCCAGTCACGGTTGGCTCAACTCATCTCATACATTTTCATTTGCCGACTATTATGATCCAAATTATATGGGTTTTGGCCCTTTGCGTGTCATCAATGAAGATCGAATCGAAGGCGGAACAGGTTTCGGAACACACGGCCACGAGAACATGGAAATCATCTCTTACGTGATTGAAGGCGCGCTTCAACACAAAGATTCTATGGGAAACGAGACCGTGATCAAGCCGGGCGAAGTTCAACGTTTAAGCGCAGGCACCGGTATTCGACATTCCGAACACAACGAGATAAAAGATAAGACAACGCACTTTCTTCAGATCTGGATCATGCCTGAAAAAAATGGTGTCACCCCGGGCTACGGCCAGAAGTCCTTCGAGGCTGAACTCAGGGCTGGCGGTCTTGTTCTCGTCGCGTCCAAAGCGGGCCGCAACGGATCAATCACCCTAAATCAGGACGTCGATATGTATGTCGCAAAGGCGTCTCTCGCGGGCCATAAGACCGTTGAAACGTCGAAGCAGCGCAAACTTTGGGTCCAGGTGATTAGCGGTCAAGTCGAAGTTGAATCGTCAGCTCTTGGTGCCGGCGACGGGGCGGCAATCAGCGACGTCAACACGCTCGAACTAAAGTGGAGCCCTTCGTCTGAGTTTATCGTATTCGACATGCCCTCTTAACCAACGAAAGCAAAGGGATGAACTGGAACGAATATCCAAAATCCTTAGCGAACGAATTTGTGAGGCTCGAGCCCCTAAGAACGAGCCACCACCTCGATCTCGTGAAAGCACTGCTACCTGACCCCGAGGGCTGGTATCAAATGATGTTTGGGCTAACGACTCCAGAACTTCTGCTTCGTGAAATTCACGCGGCCGAAAAAGGTTTTGAAGAAAGAAACGTTATTGCGTTTGCTATCCGCGATCTCGCCACCAATCGTCTGGGTGGCCGAACACAATTTATGAAGCTCGATTCGGAAAATCGCCACGTCGAGATCGGAAATACAATGGTGGGTCCTGCTTTTCGTCGAACCCATCTCAACACAAACGCAAAATTTCTACTACTTTCTGAAGCTTTCGAAGTTATGAAGATGAATCGAGTTTCGTTTCGCGTCGATGAACAAAACCATCGTTCGCGAAAGGCCGTCGAGCGCTTGGGTGCGAGCTATGGTGGCTGCCTCAGGGCTGAACGGATTCTTCCGGATGGGCGCGTTCGCGATTATTCGTTCTACTGCATCGTCTCAAACGAGTGGCCGCAGCTGAAGCAACAGATTCTGGAGCAATCATTCAAATAGTTCCGAGAGTGCCTTGCGAAACCCTCATGATTTAGATACGGAAAAAATTGCTACGAAACCTTCAAGGCTGCGAATAACACGACACACAGCTGGGGGAGGGACTTCTATGCAACGTCTGCGCCGATCACATGTTGGGCATCTCGATGGGTTTTCGGTTTCTTCACTTTTTGAATCGATGCGACTCAACTGCGAAATTGCAGCGACCGGTGAATTGCGTGAGCTTCTTACCCGAGAACTCATCAAACTTCGATCTGAGTCCGAAAAGCCAAGAGCCGAACAAAACCGCTCTGAAATCGAGTCCGCGTGGGACGCGATAAAACCTGAACTTCGCGCGACAGGAATTTGGCGAGGTTACGATTCACCGCTTATCCGCGCAAGGCTCGCGCGATTCGTGAAGCGATAGCATTTCTCAAAGACTCTCGACCGCACGAACCAAATCGATACGGCCCGCACCTGAATCAGTATCGAAACCTTTCGCTTCGATATCTTCGGCCGTCGACATTAAAACAGATTTTACTTCTAGCGGAGTCAGACCCGGCTTTGCTTGCAGAAGAATCGCAACGGCACCGGTCACATGAGGTGCGGCCATCGATGTTCCAGACCGGCTGCGACGGCCTCCGCCTGGAGTCGAAGATTCAATGTCTTTTCCAGGAGCCGCAACGTCGGGCTTCGCAACGTGTTCAGTCTTCCAGACTGCTGGACCACGCGAACTAAAACTGGCGATCTGGTCGCCTCGGTCGGTCGCGGCGACCGTTAAAGCCTCTGAACACGCACCTGGAACTTTAATCTTGTTGCGGCCACGGCCGTTGTTGCCAGCAGCGAACACCGTCGTGATCCCAAGTTTTGTCAGGCCCTGAATAGCAAGACAAAATGGATCTGTCGCGGGATCAAATGTTGTCACGTCACCGTCGACTTCCCACGAGTTATTGATGACCTTCGGGGCGTCGTCTGTCGCGGCTTGCCCGTCAGGGTCAGCCATCCATTGAAGCGCCTCAAGCAAATCGCTGTCTTTCGAATCACCCTTTCGATTGAAGGCCTTCGCGGAAATAAACTCAATCTTCGGAGCGACACCGATCGAAGTTCGCAGACCGTCGGCGGCCCCGATCGTACCGGCGACGTGGGTGCCGTGACCATGGTCGTCACGCGCGACTGTCACCCGCGGGTCGATCCAATCGCGGTAGTTAACTACCCGGCCCGCGAGATCAGGGTGAGTTGCATCAAGACCCGTATCGATGACACCGACTTTTATTGATGCTCCGTCGAGACCTTGATGCCGAACACGAAGTTCAGGAATTCGAATCTGCTCGAGCCCGTAGGTGGTGTTTGGCAAATACCATGTGGGCTGCAGATCGATCGCATGATCGCGCACCAGCGCGGGCACTTGCACCAGTCGAGCGCTGCGCCCAAGCTGCGTAACAAACTCGACAAGCTCATGTCTGCGCAAAGTTTGAATCTGCGAACGAGTCAGCCTAACGAATGTTCCGCCGCCCAGCCAGAATGGCTGTAGTCGAAGCGACGGCTCTTTCTTGAGATTTTGAAAAACTATGGCCTCGACTGAAGCCGTTTGCGACTTCATCAATACTTGCGGATTTTCAGAAGCGGCAGGTAGATTTGCCCCATCAAGCGAAAAGCGTGTCATCGCGGTGTCGCGGTACTTTACGAATACGGGAATTCGATTCTCAGCTGCACTCATTTCAGCGGCATTCACCAGACACGGCGTCGAGCCCACGATCGCAAATAGAATCTTGAACCAAAATCCTTTCATGATTTTCTTCATTGTTCGCTTCGC
The DNA here is from genome assembly GCA_022843085.1 of Pseudobdellovibrionaceae bacterium. GTDB lineage: Bacteria > Bdellovibrionota > Bdellovibrionia > Bdellovibrionales > JAMPXM01. The sequence goes on along the minus strand of JALHOI010000317.1, from coordinate 898 downwards.
TTTCAGTTCGAGCCTTAGTCCCACACGTCTTCCTTGTTCAACGTTCGTAAACAAATGACCAAATCTCCCGCGACGGCACAATTTGCGACTGCAGGTCGGGGCGTAAGTGAACCGCGCAGCTGCAAGTAGGCATTCTCAGTCACGCAGACTTTCTCGCAGGCGGATTACATCTTGCACACTCGGTCACACAACAGAGCTTAGACTTTGTATTCAAAAAGACGAAGAGGATATCATGGCAAAAAAGAAATCTGGCCGATCATCGAACTCAAACAAAAACCAATCTCGCCGTTCGAACACGTTCGAGAACGCTACGTCGGGCACTACTTCAGGAGTGACTTCAGCAATTAGCCGAATTCCCGGCAGCGCCATTTACTGGGGCCTCGGGGCCGTCGCGCTTGGTGCAGCGGCTGTCGGCGCCTACATGTACCGAAGTCAAATCGTTGAGCTGTACGAAGAAGGCGTCGAGTACATGAACGGTGAAGCCGACGAACTTGAGGACGAAGGCAAAAAAGCATCGTCGTTCGGCTCGATGTCGGCATCGAGTTCGGGTTCGAAAGGAAAATCAAAGTCGTTGAATTCTGCAACTGCGAATTCTCAATACCCCGGCTAGGCCAAAGAGAAAACCGTCCATTGCGGGGCGGTTTTTTCTCGATTTTTCAAAAATTTTTTTTCAGATATCCAAGAAGTCACCCATTGGCCAGCCGAAGACTTTTGGATCTTGCCGATTGCGACCTTCGAATAAACAAGTACAGACCCACTATCGAGGGTAATGCTGCCGCCACAAACGGCTCGGGTTTTTCTTTCATTTGTTCGAAAACTCCCTTCATCGAGTTTCTAATTCCTTCGACGGCAGTTTTGCCTAGTCTAAAAGTTTTTCTTGCATGCTGTGCGGTCACCG
>JALHOI010000316.1:3233-4276 GCA_022843085.1 Pseudobdellovibrionaceae bacterium | reverse complement strand
TGCTCTTCCGATCTCGCTTGCCCGGCACGAACAACCGAGTGACACGCCATTCTTGCGAATACATCGCCGATTCGTTCTTCGAAGACAAAGCTGCCCCCACGCTCGAGCGACGCGACCGCCAGATCTTTTAAAGACTTCGCAATTACAGATTCTTTTAGAATGACGGGAAGCGAGGTTACACTTAGCGTTCGCGGACCCATCGGTTCAACACGAAGTCCGATATAACTTAGGTCTGCAAAGTGAGCCGACAATGCTTCGACGTGTTCGGGCTCGAGGTCAATAAGAAGTGGAAAAAGCAGCGACTGCGTTTCAATTTGGCCGCTTTCACCTTTTTCTCTCCAAGCTCGCATCAGGCGCTCAAAGGCAACGCGTTCATGGGCCGCATGCTGATCAACAAATACAATTCGATCCGAATCCTGACAGACAAGATAGGTTTGGGCGGCCTGCCCCAGAATCTGAAGCCGCGACCAAACAAAATTCTCAGTTGCTTCTGGCGGTCTTTGAATCAGAGCCGCGTCGCGGGGTAATGCCGTTGGCAGTTCTTTTTTCTTCAACTGAATAAAATCTAGATCTGGCGAATCAAAACGCTGATGGACGACGTTTGCCGAATTGCCAGTTGAATATGTCGTGTCCGATTGAGTCTGCGGTTTTAAGTCGTAGGCTCTGGTAAAATCACTGACTTTCATCGCAACTGTTTTCATAGCAGTGGCAGACGACGCAACCGCGGATCCGCGTGTCGTGGCGCTTAACCAAGGCGCTTTCTCGAGGGCCGATCTAAGGGTTCGTGCAACCGCCCGAAAGGCTCGAGAAGAATCGCGAAACTTTACAGCGGACTTTGTGGGATGAATATTCACATCAACTTCGCCATCGGGCACAGTCAGCTTCACTACGACATACGGGTATTCACCGTGCATGAGAAGCCCACGATAAGCTTCGGTCACAGCGGCCTGAAGAGACCGGTCTTGAATCCAACGGTTCTGCACAAAAAACCAAAGCCCTTTCGAATTCCCGATCACATCTTGAGGCCCCGAAAATGCGATTTC
>JALHOI010000316.1:0-3223 GCA_022843085.1 Pseudobdellovibrionaceae bacterium | reverse complement strand
TTGATACCCACAAACTCACCGTTTGCTAAATGAAGCTTGAGTCCGAGCACGGTTTCGGCCCGCGCAAGAAACGACTCGCCGGCGCGCAAAGAAAAATCGATTTTACCTTTCGTTCGAAGTCGAAAACCGATTTCAGGACTACTGAGGGCTGCAGCTTTGACGACCGCACGAATTTGTGAGCCCTCAGCTGCCTCAGACTTCAGAAACTTAAGGCGCGCGGGTACGTTTTCAAAAAGGTCGGAAATCAAAACCGTTGTTCCGATATTACCGGCGGTTGGTTGGACCTCGGTCAGCCGACCGAACTCGCTGACGATTCGCGATGCCGATGACTGGCTCCGCGGTCGTGACAAAAGTTCAAGGTGGCTAACGGCGCCGATCGAAGCCAAGGCTTCACCGCGAAAACCAAAAGACTGCAGTCGCCAAAGATCATCGGCGAACTGAATTTTGCTCGTCGCATGTCTGGCAAGCGCGCGGCCAAGATCATCAGCCGAAATACCCACGCCGTCATCAGTGACACGCACGCTGCGACCGCCCTGGTCGAATTCAACTTCGATATCGCCGGCCCTCGCGTCGATCGAATTCTCGACGAGCTCCTTCACGAGATGAGCCGGACGTTCAACCACTTCACCGGCTGCAATTTGATCGACAACGGCAGAGGGCAACTGCAAAATCACCTTTGGCTCGAGACTCGACTCAATTTCCATACACACCCCTTACGAAAATTAGAAGACGGTCCCGATGGCTACTTGAAAGTGTCGGTACGTTTTTTTTTCGAACATATACTTGGCGTCAAGCCGAACGCTGACGTCTCCGAAGCGAAAGCCGCCCGTCAATTCAACCGTTGCCCCAAAATTAAATTGTAGCATCGAATAGTTCTGGGCGCCCAGTGCCGCTTGAAGGCTGGAGGCCACCAAAAGTGGACCAGCACCAAGACCGATGAGTGTATTCTGTCGAATGAAAATCGGAAGTAGTAAGTTGGCATCGGCGAAAACCAAAAAACCCGTCGGGTTTGTCGACGAAAGACCGCGGTAGTAAGTCGGTGCTCCGTAATGAAAAAGAAGATTTACATCCATCAAAGGACCATCGATGAAGACATCCGGTCCGGTCACCTTAATGCCGTAGGTTAGAAGCTCGGCCGAGTAGTCGACACCACCGATCGACTCTTTGTAATTCGTTTGGCCGAGAACAAAACTGACTGATTTCGTGAATACAAACGGTTCGTTTTCATCTTTTCCGGCCGTTAATTTCGAATCGCTATCGGATTCAGCATCTTCAGCAAAGGGCCCTGGTTTGTAAGCTTCGGCGATCGCTTTGGTGAAAACTTTTTTAGCCGCAGCCTCAGACCGAATATCTAAAATTAAAACCCACCCGATTTTTCCATCGACACGAGTTCGATGAAACTTCGCAAACTCTCCGCGCGTTCCCTTCGAAATCGAAAGACGAGTCCCCCGCTTTGCCGTCGCGATCACCTTTGCATCAAGATCAGGCTTTTCATAAATTTGAGTCACCTCGGCAATCACAACCGCGATCTGCCCGACCGCTGGTTTTTTCGGTGTCGAGGCCGACGCTGGCGAACAAATCGCGAGCGCGAAAAACGCGTGCACCATGAGAACGGTCATGCACTTCATCCGAAGCGCATTCCCCAAACGCGTCCAAAGGCTTCAAACACAATTTTTGCGCTCATCTTGCTTTGCCCGACACGACGATCTTCAAATTGAATTGGGACTTCGACACCTTTGTAGCCGGCTTCGAGACTTCGATATTTGAGTTCAATCTGAAAACTGTAACCGTTCGACTTTACCCGATCGAGACCAATGCCTTGCAGCGTTTTTGTCTTCCAGGCATTAAAGCCTCCCGTCCAATCGTTTAACGGGTGTCCAAGAATCGTGCGGCTATAGAAACTGCCACCTCGACTGATAATCTTTCGACCAAGTCCCCAGTTGATCGTGCCCCCACCCGCGACATAGCGCGATCCAACCGCAAAGTCGGCGCCGGTAAGCAAGGCTTCGATTAACGTTACGAGGTCAATCGGGCGATGAGAAAAATCGGCATCCATCTCAATCAACGCTTCAAACTTTTGATCGATGCCCCATTGAAATCCAGCAAGATAGGCTTTGCCCAACCCTTGTTTTCCCGGTCTGGACAGAAGATGAAGCCTAGAGCCAAAGGCCGCGACTTGGAGTTCGCGTACGATGTTCGCAGTTCCGTCAGGAGAGTTGTCGTCGACCACGAGAAGACTTGGCTCGACTCCCTTGAGACGACCCTCGGCAACGGCTTGATCGACGACTTGGAAAACCTCGGTGATCAACGGACGGATATTTTCACACTCATTATAGGTCGGGACGATCACAAGCACTCGCATAGTCGGCTAACCTAACGAAACTCGTGTCTCACGTCATGGCTGGTGCGGCGAGTCGAGCCTCTCACGACGCGACTTTTCACCGCGTTTGGACTTCGCGATTGCTGCTTTTCGGCCAGCGGCCATTACGGGCTCTGAAAGAAAGTGAGCCGGGTTCGCTGCGCGCCGAGCAATGTGTTCTCGAACAAGCCTCGCGGCCTCTTCCTGCGACCGCCGGTAAATCACCGGATCAAACCCGCACCGCCCGCACTTCAGACTCACACGGTGTCGAAGTGCAATAAAGAGCTCGGTGACGCCTAAAAAAATAGCGCCCATGCCGATACCTCGCGGATCAATCGAATTCGCGAACGGAGCCATCACGAGAAGTCCTGCAAACGCACACAAAATCGCGTCAAGCACCGAGACATGCGCTTTTCGATAGACACCGTGTTCAGATCCGCAAAACGCGCATAATCTTCTCTCAACACTCGAGCGAAATAGTCTCATCTCGCTTAAGCTTAGCGCGTTTTTGGGTCGATTCAGGTGACCAGAATTATTGACCCAGACAAGGGTCTAGAAGTCCGTTACAAAACGCGACCTAAGGCCCTCACCGATCTGTCTTCAATGTTAGTCTTTATCGAGAGGCAGGAGGCCGCATGACCGATTCGCGCAAACTCACGATCGCAGTGATTCTATTTTTGAGCCTCGCGCCAGTAATCGTCACGGCATCAGTCGATGTCGGCGAAGATACGGACGATTACGTCGGCTACGATTCGATTGTCGAAGATCTTCAGAAACAATCGGCAAAGCAGCTGCCAAGCGCGGCGAAATCAACGACCAAAAAAAGTATATTTGCCGCTGCAAGCGGCGCCGGCGATCCGTTTG
>JALHOI010000315.1 GCA_022843085.1 Pseudobdellovibrionaceae bacterium | reverse complement strand
CGCCGTCAGGCGGATCAAGCAGTACGACAAAATTTGCCATCGACGGACGATACGGGTGGAACGCAGGTCAGATGGAGTATGGCGGTATCGCCTCGGTTGATTATCAGTCGTCGACTGGATCAAGCGCTCGGCTTCTTTCCGGAGGCGGTTTCTTTGATTACAACCTGGTCCCAAACACCCCAGGAACAGATCTCGTTTATGGTGGGGCGGTTCTGGGTCAATTTGGAAGTATCGGAAGTACGATAGGCAATGCAGAGCGAACCGGAACAATCATGCGATTTGAACTTGGCGGTCAACTGAAGTGGTATCCGCTCGGCAACTCGGTCGCGGTTCGCGGCGACCTGCTTTACCGAATCGATTCGATCTCGGACACCTTGAAGAATACCGGTAGCAATACAGGCAGCGGCATCGTCGCCAAAGCTGGTTTTTACATCTATTTTTAGTTGCCGGGGTTCTAGACTTTTCGCGACGACAAAAGTTTTCTAAGCTCTAGCGCCCGAGCGGCATTTGAACGGATCGCTAAGATCCGTTTTTTTGTACGCGTCGGAATTTGAAGGTCGTAAACGAGAAACTCAAATACAAACATTTCGAGATCTAAAATTCGTCGAACGGTTTTAAGCAGGGTTGATGACGTTTCTGTTCCCGCGACGAGGTTCGACCAGTCGAGCCAGACCGTGTTGAGTTCTCCGGCGGCGTGCGATCTTTCTTTTCGAACCGAACGACCCTCGCGAGCAAGACCACGGCTGCTCCAGGCATCGCCAGCTGGTTTAATTTCGGCCGCCTCACCGGCCACGATAGCTCGAGAAGAGTAGCTTTCACCTGCGACATTCGCAGCTCGGGGTTTAGCCGTGCGTTTTGCTTTGCGTCCGTTGACGTTTGAAAGTCCGATTGCCATGGCTTAGGCCTCCGCTGCAATTGGCGTCGAAAATTCGATGCCGTCTCGAGTATGCGCAGATGTCTGATCAGTTCTATGATCAGTTGTCTGATCATTTTTCTGGGCATCGCTCTGGACAACTGGTTCTGCAATGTTCGATTCAGGTGTGCCGCCAAGCTTGGCGCGATCTAAGATCAATCTTGTCGAATTATCGCGTACCGAAATGCCCAGTAGGTCTGCGATCTCGGCCAATAAGAGCCTGATCTCGGCTGCGGCCACCGAGTTTGGCGAATGCTCGGGAATCGAAAGTCGAAGAGCCATCGCTTCTTCGCCGTGAATACTTTCGCGAATTGAGCGCGTTGAGCACAGAGAGGGTGGGTTGGCTTCGGGACGGTCCAAATTTTCGCGGTACCAATCGAAAATTTCACGAGACAGTCTGCGTGAAGCGACGACGCGAGTCGGAACAAAAGTGTGTCTAAATTCAAGCCTCATGTCGCGGCGAAATTCTGAAATCAAAGCGCGAAAAGTTCGAAGGTTTCGAAAATTATTAATCTTACTTTCGATCGGCGAGATCAGCACGTCGCTTGCGACCAGGGCGTTGTTGATCAATCGATTCCAGTTTGGCGAACAATCCATCAAAACCAAGTCGAATTTTGCCTTGAGGGGTTCGACGACGACTTCTTTTAGCCAGTATTCGCGGCGATTTCGGCTTAGAAGACTTTGATCAAGTGCCACCAGCTCGGGGGTTTCGGGGATGAACGAAAGTGTTGGAATTTCGGTTTGGACAAGAATTTCATCAAGGGTTGCTTGTCCGACGAAAAGATCTGACAGGCCTTTCAGCGAATTTAAAGTTCGCAGTGCTTCTTCAAGAGATTCGTTTTCATCAGGGCCTTCGCTTCCAAGCGCCTGAGTGATGTCGCCTTGCATGTCGAGACCGACCACACATACCTTGAGGCCATGTAGTGCGGCCATCCGCGCGAGATTTAGGGTCAGCGTGGTTTTGAGAACGCCACCTTTGGTTACGAAGATCGAAGCCGCGACAGGCTTAACAGGCTTTTTTAGAAAACCAATGTCGCGCCCAAGCTCATTCAAATTCTCGATGGAATAGGATTTTCGTACAGCCGATATTGAGCCTTCCGAAGGGTCTGCACCAAAAACTGCGAATGCTTTTTTAGCTGTGAAGTTTTGCGCCATTCAGCCATCAAACCAAGAGGCGAACGGCCCTGTCTACGCAAAGCTTGAAAGTCAAACTCAAGCGATACGCAGCGTCGAGGTCGCGGATATGAATTAGAGCCCGAAATCTACCGCCGATGGCGGAGTGATTCTAAATTTTACCGATGGTAAGACACGGGAATGCGAAGCAAGCAAAATGAAGTTTTCTCCTACCGGGCTGGCCTGGGTATAACCTCGGCCTTCATTGGTTGTAGCGTTGCTTTTCTGGTCATCGTTGGGTTTTGGCCGCGGCCGCTTTCGTCGATTGCAATGACGTTTCGGGCTCCATTATTTTCGACAGCGGTCGTCGGACAAAAAATTGAACTTAAAACCATAACTCAGCTCGATTCATTGATGGCCGCAGAGGTTCCACCAACAACGGCATTGTGGATTGGCGGACGCAACGAACACCTTGCAGTTATCGTGTCGGGTCTTGTCGGCTCGGCCGAAGACACGCTCAATATTTTTATGGCGAATGAATTCATTGCTGCCGGTACCTCGGTGATGATTTTGCCGAGCCCGACACAGTGGGCTTTTGCACATCGTCGCCTTCCAGAAGTTCAACGTGCTGACTACGATTTTTCTGTCGGTGCGCTCTGTGTTGCGATGGATGAAGTTCTTCGGTCGCCAGTGGTACAAATGTCGATTGGCCCGAAGGTTCTGAAACGAGCGTATATGGTTGGACTATCGCTTGGTGCGCGGCACGCGGTTTCTCTTGCAGATTGTGTGGCGGACCGTGCACATCTACAGGACCTTCGTATTCTTGGTGTTAATCCGCCGGTTGATTTAAGATTCGCTGGCGCGACGATTGATCAGCTCGTCGCTCGGCTCGCTGACAATCGAACCCGCGCTTACGGTGTCGGCTTGCTCTTGCAGAGCATTCGACCGCTGGTTCCGTGGCTTGGTATTGACACTGCATTGCGGCCCCTTGGGTGGTTTCCTGAGGCGCTTGAAGAATTAGCCGCGGCTTCATTCGCCGCCAGAATGGAGCGAGTCCAAACAGGCCGCGAAACACGTTTCGACGGAATCTCGACGAGACGCTCTGATTTTTCATTTCGCGATTTTATGGATCGAGGTCCGGTGAAAGTTGAAGATTTTCAACGGGAAGTACGCAGTGCGCGTTTGAAAACTCGAAATCATCTTTACGTCATTCATTCAACTGACGACTTTCTCGTGCGAAGTTCAGACCTTGATTTTTTGCGAAAAGAGCTGGGCGACCGCGCAAAGATTTTAACGTCGGGCGGCCACGGTGGACTTGTGTTTGAATTCGTCTTTCAAGAGATGGTTCAACGCATGATTGGCGAACCTTGAAACAACGATCGCGAAAAACCGTAGATCCATGCCTGCGGTGCGGGCTGCACCGGGCGCTTTGTCTTTGCGAACTCATACCCCGACTTGAATTGAACACCCACGTGACGCTGCTGATTCACGCGAAAGAGATGAAGCGGACAACAAATACAGGTGCGCTTGCGGTACATGCGCTAGTTCGCAGCGATATTTTTGTGAGGGGCTCGAAACCCTCTGACGCAAAAGCCAGGAATGACATTGCCGGTGTCGCTCGCGTACCGCTTCTTTGTGACTTTCAACCTCTTTTGTTCTTTCCGTCGGCTGACGCCGCCGAGCTGACACCTGAATTTGTGGCGAGACTTACGAAGCCCGTTCAGCTGCTTGTTCCCGATGGTAACTGGCGCCAAGCAAGTAAAGTGCACTCTCGTCACCTCGAACTGGTCAGGGTACCGCGAGTCAAAATCTCGACGCCAAATCTGGGTCGAAGGCATATGCGCGCCGAGCACACTGTCGAAGGGATGGCCACCCTCGAGGCGATAGCGAAAGCTATCGGGATTCTTGAAAGTCGAGACGCCGAAACGAGCCTGCTCGAGCTGTACCGTCAGAAATTGGAACGTACATTGATTGGTCGGCAGGGCCGAATCGACCAAAGCTTTAACGGAAAAAACAATTGATAAAAATAGGCGTCCTAAATTGAGCCACTGGTCTTGAGGCGTGATCGCGACACGGTCATGCTTAATACATGGCACGGCAATTAAAGTTTAGTCTGATGGCGATTCCAGCGGCTGCGGTTCTGATCTTCAGTTTTCAAAACTGCGGCTCTGGTTTTCAGGTCGCGCAACTCGAGTCTGAAAGTCTTGTCGACCTTAGTGCGGGCATGGAAGTGCCGAGATCGGAAGAGCGT
>JALHOI010000314.1 GCA_022843085.1 Pseudobdellovibrionaceae bacterium | reverse complement strand
TACACTTGGCGGCGTCACATCACGAAAACCAAGGGAATCCCGGCTTCCGAATGCGTGCGCTCCGAACGCTTTTCTGGTTAAACCTCCGTCCCGAAATTGAACTTCTCAAAGCCGTTTTCTTGGCGGTCTTTGAGCCATTCATCCGAATTAGATCAATCGGTTTTTGACGACCGATCGATCTTGTCCGGAGCACCAGCGGAGTCCGGGACGTGTGAACTCACGATTTCTCGCGGTGAAGCAGAGGTAGCACGTGCGCTGCGAGTGTGGCAAGCCGTGTCGACTGTTGGCCGAGGGCCACTTCGACGCGATTGGCAGAACCGTGGTCATTTGGGGTCAAAGGTGGGTTAGATATTTGAAATAGCTCATCTTTTTCAATTAAGTCGTCGCCGAGATCGCAATGCGCGAAGCAATTCGTGTTCAATCTTGAGCCTCAGATCAAGGGACCGCCAAATTTGCTGAATCTTCTCTGTGACCCGAGAACTCGGCCGGGATCGCGTTGGCGACTGCAAAAAATAGAAAAAGTCGATGAACGAACTCTTTTGCGCCCAAATGGGTTTCGGCAGGTGGTCCGAGGCGAGAGCGAAAATCTCAGGAATGGGGAACGCCGCTTTTAACGAAACCTCGTAATCTTGCGCGGTGAGGGGCGGCGCCGTTTTCTTAAGCTCCGCTACGAGTAGACTTCGAGTTTGATCCGATTTTAAGAAACCAAAATCGAAAATGTAAATTCCTGCTCCAGGTTTGGTCATCGATTTTACAGTATCGAAAACAGCCTTAAGATCATCGAGGTGCGGCAAATGGTGCAGGGCTGAGGTTGAAATGATGAGGTCTGCTCCGCCATCAACATCAGACTTTTTCAACGTACGAATATCAGCCTGCAATGTTCGAATGTTCTGGAGGCCGCGCAACTTTGCCTCGGCATCGAGATGGTTCAGCATAAGGGGCGAGAGATCGACCCCAATAAACCGGCAGTCGGGATACAAAGCGGCAATCTCGAGAAGCAAAGGGCCTGGCCCGCACGCAAGATCGACAACGGTATCATGACCGCGAATCATGCAGCTTAGCTCTTTGAGGTGGTGCAGTTGAAGGGCCGACGTTGGCCCACCCCATTCGTAAGCTTTTACATACGAACGCACCTGGTCTGCGTCGTTCATAACTTCAGGTTCGCAGATTCTTTCGCTGCTCTCTCGCGACAACTTTTCAGATAGAATCAGTTTTAAAATTGGAATCATTCCGCACTCAACATTCCTCGATTCTAGCTGCAGTCGAGCCGCGTCGGTAGAGCCCAGCCAGATTCAGTTGCTCCAATTTTGATTCTCGACGTTTAAAATCAGAGTCCAGATTGCACGGGTTGAAGCAGAGTGGACCTCTTCTGATGAGAAGTTACCCGCTACGGTAGTCGGATGAAATTGAACGAAATTGACACAGCTTACGTCTCTGAACCTTGGTGGTACGATGTCCGCGGCTTTCTGATTTTGACGTTCGCTTACCGAACGACGCTTTGGTCTCAAATAAAATTATTCAGCTCCAATATCGGCGATCGTCATCTTGAGGCGGCTATCGGAACTGGAACTCTTTTTGAGATGATCCTGCACTGGCGAAGGCTGCGAAAGCAGAAGCCGTCTCAGATCGTGGGTTTCGATTACGCTCCAAAAATGCTGGCGGGTGCCAAGCATCGGTTTAAAGGTAAACCGAGTATTGAGCTCGTTCATGCCGACATTTCGAAGCTTCCCTTTGCCGATGCTTCCTTTGATACGGCAAACATTGCGAATGCAATTCATTGTTTGCCCGACCTGCCCGCCGCGTTTACTGAGCTGCGCCGAGTTCTTCGGCCAGGGGGAACGTTGGCTGGCAACGTTCTCTTGTATCCGAGAAATCATACGGATCCAAAAAATCGAAGTTTCCTTGACGGCATCGCGACACGGATTAATGCGTGGGGAATGCGAAAGGGAATTCTTCATCGACCCTATGCGCGAGAAGAGATTCAAAGTTTAGTTGAAAAGATGGGGTTCGAGTTTCTAAGCCAGGACGTTCGTGGAAATAGCTACAGCTTCACGGCGCGCCGTCCGGCTTAGAAGCCTTGGAATAAATCGCGGTCGTGTGTAGGTATCTGAAGTGATGACATTAAAACGCCACACAAACTTTAGCCGACGAACGAAGTCACCTGACTACGACCCTGAAGCGTTCAGCGTTCGAGATTTGACGACGAACGCGAATTTGCGATCGCTTGAACTTGAGATTCTAAAAAAACTTCGCGGCAAACAAAGCCAAGAAGCGATGAGCCGCAAGCTGGGCACGGTTTTTAACGTTTACGGAAAATGGGAGACCGGCCTCAAACGTGTTTTGTGGAATGACCTCGTCAAAGTTCTTGGTGCTCGAAAAATCGAAATCTCGCAGGCGCTCGAGGATATTTATAAAATTACGGGCTGTACTCGAAGGACAGAAGCCTCAGTCATTGTTTCGCACTTTAAGCGCTCTTATTTTTCTGACGATGTTACGAAGCTGGCCACGTACCTCGAGATCACACCCAGTCGCGCCACCCGTTGGTCGCAGGGGAAGTCGCAAGTTCCCGCACAGAAAATTCTCAAACTACTGCTTTATCGGTCTCAGCTATTTATTCTGCTGCTCGAACGCATTCAGCTTGTCGACGTTCGGCCAGAGTTTGCGACTGAACTTTTGCGAATCAAGACGTTGATGGCCGACCAAGATCGTACTCCGTACAATATCGCGGTGCTCTACTTTCTTGTGACCGAAGATTATCTGCAAAGCCCCACGCATGATAATTCGCTGATTGCGCAGAAGCTTCAGCTTCAACTCGAACAGGTCGAACGTGCGCTTCGCAACCTCGAGCAGCACGGGGCGATCGCCTATAACGGCGAGAAGTACGATGTGAAGACTCGGTCGTTTGAATACCCGGCATCTGATTACCGACAGACGATTCCGATGTTCAACTACTGGATTTACCGAAGTCTCTGCTACCTGCACGACAAGGTTTTAACAAATCGTCAGACCGAGATTCCAAACGCCTCGAGTTTTCGAGTTTTCAGCGTCTCAAAGAAAACCGCGGCTCAGATTTCAGAAAAAATTCGTGAAACGCACCACGAGATTTTGCGACTCATTAAAGATAGCGATGAAGAGGGCGACCACGTCGTTCGAGCGGTCGTTCTGAATCACTTTGGTCTTGAAGAAAGCCCGCCGTTTCAGATCGTCGCAGACCCCGAGACAGGCTTCAAAATACTCTAGTTTCGGTGTGAGGTCCCTAGCGGCCGACCAAAGTCGCGTTGCTCGAGGCTCAAAAAAATCCGATAGAAATAGATGGTTATACGACCAAAATTGATGGCGTTGTTCAGCGCTCTTCTGGCGAGCTTGATGATTGCTGAAAGTGCGGTCTCAAAGTCGGTTGATTGTCGTATCGCCTACAGCCAGCTTGCGGCCAAACAGGCCGAATATCTTTTGAATCCGCCGGCAGCTCCGCTTCGGATGCTCACCTCAGACGACGTCACCGTGACACCGATGAACGGCGGAAAACCGTTTCACCACCGCTACCAAAATTCACAGGCAAGTTTTCAGCCCTGGGAGACCGGGTTTGCAACCGGAGTCGAGGTCGCCTTCAAGAACTCAGCGGGTCAGACCCACAAAGTTCAAGTGATCGGAAAAAGCACGCGGCCCGAGGCGATTCGCGCGGTCATCGAGATGCTTCTCAAGCTGCCAGCCGACACCCTTGAGGCGACACGTCGAATCGAGGTTCAATCTTTCGTCACAGGCACGCGAACCGCGGGATATGAGTTTCGCCGTGGCTTCACTTTGCTTGAAAAAGGCCTCACGCAGAAGACTTTGAATCACGAGTTTGGTCACAATCTTGCCGTTCACGTATGGGGTCGCAACAACCCGTTCAAAGAGTGGGAGCAAGCATTCAAAGCTGATGGGTCAAACTTTGTTTCGGCCTACGCGGAAAACGAATTTGTAAGAACTAAGTTCGCCGAAGATTTTGCTGAGGCCGTCGAAAGTTACCTGCGAGATATCGACGCCTTTCGCAAATCGTCACCAAACCGCGCGGCACTTTTGGATACGATTTTTCGAGACCCAGATCTTTGGAAGCCGATACGCGAGCGAAATCAAACAGTCGTCGCGCAACTGTCGCGGACGGCCGCCGAAAATCCCGCTGCAGCGGCGGCGACTGTACTCGTTGTCGTCGGTGGTGCCGGAGCCGCGATCGTCAGTCTTTCGCCCGCGCTTTCAGGCGGTAGCCCATGACCTCAAAATACGTACTCACAAAAGCCGGTTTTTTGGC
>JALHOI010000313.1 GCA_022843085.1 Pseudobdellovibrionaceae bacterium | reverse complement strand
CGCGGCGCGCGCCGAGAATCACACTTGCAGCTAGTTCTAGTTTCGATGACCGAGCGAGAGAAAGTTTCGTCTGTTCAATTTCGAGAGCCCGTGACGGTGTTCCAGAATCAACGAGTAAAGCGATTGTGGGTTTAGCGGGAACAATAACGAGGTCTCGTCTTCTCTTGCCCGATAAGGTGACTCAGTTCGACAACACCAGGGAAGTTGAAACGCCGGTGACCGGCGTCGACGGCGACATTGAATTCTTATGCGGCATCAACGTCGATCTCCTGAACCAGAATCCTCGGCCAGTGGCGCAAAACGAAGCGTGGCGCATCGAGAAGCTCGCAGGTATCAAGGCTCGACTCGCGCAACTCGGTGCAATCGAGCAGCAAGCGAAAACTGGCGAAGCCGAAGACACGCGACATTTGAGAATTGAGATCGCACGGTTGAAGACGGTGGCTGCCAGCCTTGATCACTTGGTCGGGCGATACAATGCATGTTTAAGCAGCTATCGCTTCTTTGATCGCCTTCATCATGAAGACCTCATGAAGTACGCGAGTTTCGAAAATGGTGCTGCTAACTTTGAAACCCGGGACGGCAGAAAGAGCGGCTATCCTGATCCTCAATGCCCCGAAGTTGCGAGTCGCCTGAAAGCCAGTGTTGCTTCGGCTGAGGCCCATGCCGACGGGAGGTCAGCTCGGTACGTCTCGACCTACGATATGCGCCGCGGGCTTTCAGAACAAGGCTCACACGAGCACCGAATTTGCGAGCGACAGATTCAAGTTTGCGAGCGGCCGAGCCTCATGGGAAAAGCCTTTGAGGGAGTGCTTCAAACAACGCGTAAGCTCCTTGACCAGCGACCCTAAGGCCGGTCTGCGTGACACGCCGAGAGTTTTAGGCCGCTCGAGTGAGACATGGCGACGCCGATTCTCGAGCGGACCAAGGCAGAGAACCGGTTCATCGCGTCCAGCTTCGCAGGTTGCAACCAAGAGTCTTGCGTCGTCCGGTCGAATCGAGCACCGTGAACTGCCCAACTGAATCGCTCGACAGGCTGATGTTGCGGTCGCTCGACGACGCGAAGTAGAGGTCGCATCGCCCGGTCGGCACCGAACTGCAGCCCGATGTGCGACAGCCGCTGTCGGTGTCGTGATCGAAGGCAAAGTGGGCTCCGTCGGGCGACCAAAGCCCGTAGGTGGTCAGGCCGGTGGCGGTCAACTGTTGTGCGTTCGAACCGTCGACTGATGACATCCAGAGATCCGTCGCGCCGCCGCCTGCATTGCGGACCCAACGGGTGATCATTTGGCGGCCGGTCGGGTCGACCCAAAGCCCCCGCAGTTTTCGGCCCGCGACAGCGAGCACGCCAATTTGTGTTTGAGCGATCGTGAGATCAGTTGTTCCAACAAAGATGCGGCCTTGGGAATCATGATGGAGGTACCGACCATCAGGCAGCCAGCTGGCCGCGGCATCAACTTCACTAAATTGAGCCAGAACTTTGCGGTTTGGTAAGTCCAAAAACGTGAAGCGGCCATTACCCGCGGTCGCGCACCCGGCGCAATCCGCCCAGGTCACAAGCATCTCGCCCAAGCGACGGGGCGACGGTTTGATTCGGTGTACATAACCATCAAACGTTGCGCGCGAAACAATTGCCCGTGTCGCAGTCTCGCGCACGGTGACCGTCGAGACACGCGTCGAAGATTCGTACTCGAAGACAACGAAATGTAGCGCATCGGGTGTGGGGACCGCGGTCTCGGCTTGGTCGATGAGGCGAGTCCGGTCGCCCTCAAGGCTTGACAGCTGCAAGCCCCGAACACTGTCGAGGCCAAAATTGTCGTGCCAAAGCCGCCCGATCGGCGAAGCCGCGGTGGTCGGTGCGGACAACCCCGCTTCCTTGCCACCTGCTGATCCACTGTCTCGGCAAGAAGAAATCAAAACACAGATCAACGGCAACTTTAAGAGTCGCATGGCCTGCCGAAATGCGTGGCGCGATTCTCGTCGAATTGAGATCATTTGTTGTATCCCACCTTAACTCTTCGAAGGCTTTTCGATTCGGCCGTCTGGATATTTCGCAAATCTCTCGATAACGGGCCCATGAACCATGTCTTGTCGGCCCCACGGCCAACCACCGAACTCTGTGCGCTGATAGTCTTCAATGGTCTGCAGAATTTCTTCGCGGGAATTCATGACAAACGGCCCGTGTTGGACGACCGGTTCGCCAATCGCTTTGGCTTGAAGAATCAAAATCTGGGCGTCGCCGTTCGGGCTTGAAATTTCGTTCGTCTGATCACTTGGCAAGACGGCGCCTGTGTTCGATGAGAGTTGCTCGCCGTTGACGTTCAAGCTCGGGCCATCGAAAAAATAAAGGCTGAGGGTTGCGTTCGAAGGAGACTTCGGCAAACGAACCGAACCGCCCTTGGCGAACTTCATCAGAAAAATATTAACCTCGTTCGCCGGATCCGAAGCCCAGCTGTCGGGCGGTGGAGCCAGCGCCGTCACGTCTTCGAATTTTCCCGCGATCACACTGATGCTGACTTTTCCTGAATCGGTGGTGATCTGAGGAATTTTCTCGGACCAAAACATGGTGAAGTGCGCCGGCGCAAGTTTGCTTTTGCGCGGAAGATTCAACCAAATCTGAAAAAGTTCGAGCGTGTTTGAATCGTCCTTTTTCAAAAGCGGAAACATCTCAGAGTGCTGAACTCCTGAACCCGCAGTCATCCACTGAACGTCACCTTCGCCGTAGCGACCCGCTGCCCCTAGCGAATCTGCGTGATCCACATAGCCTTTTCGGACAATAGTGATCGTTTCAAAACCGCGGTGAGGGTGAACCGGAAATCCCGGCACCTCGCGGCCGTGGTACATCCGAAAGCCATCTTTGGCATTGAAATCTTGCCCGATGTTTCGACCCGAAAGTAGCGCCGGTTTCGGCCCATACTCGCTTGTTCCAGACGGATAGAAATCGTGATGATGCACACAGAAAATAAACGGTTCCTGCACCGGCCACTGAAAATCGAGTGGAAACTTTGTCATCGCTCGCGAACCTTTCTCACGTGCAGTCGCCATTGAAAAATATTTGAAAGCTCCCGCGAGTGTTGCGAGACCCGTGAACGTTGCAAGAGCTGTCAGAATTTTTCGACGAGGTGTCATGATAGATAAGCGTCCCATTGGCTCCTTAGGCCCGCAATGCTTCGCCTCGCGCGTCATCAAGCTACGGCTTCAAACGAAAAAAATCGATAATTTTTTGCGGTTCAAGACGGTAGGGCCCGCTTTGGTAAAACCCGTACCTGTGGATCATGTGAGGTGTAAGTCCTTCGCCGTTAAAAACTTCACCCGTTTCGCTATCGGTAATTTTGAATTCGAGGTTGTTATAGATTTGGTCGTTTTTGAATGGCGAGCTTTGGAGTCCGCTGGGGCTACGCCCGGTCCAGCCGGAAGCGGCTGGAGCATTTCCCCAGCCCCCGGTGGTGTACCCGGTTCCTTGGTAAAGGTACGTCGTCGGTGCACCTTCGTATGTGACCTTGAGCTTGACGGTGTATTGTCGCCCGTTAAATTCAAAGGGCATTTGATTAAAATCTCGGCCGGCCAAAACGCCCCCGGCCTTTTCGAAGGCTTCGAGCATCGTAAGAATCGGGCTTGCGACTTTTTGGTGAGTCAGCCCCTGACCTAAAACGATATTGTTGTCGCGAATCAAGACATCGCGGATGTTTTCTCCCTTCTTGATATATCCAAGTTCTGAGTTCTTCGGTACTCCTGTCGAAGCATATGTACCTGTGACACCTTGCCTCTGGCTCATTTCTTCAGGAATTTCTCCTGCGATGGTCTTCATCTTTCGCAGGTCCTCGCTTGAGTTGACTCCACTGACATTAAAAACTGGGCCGCCGTTGCTCGCACGTAGATCAGCCTCATAGCGGTAGGGTGCTGGTTGAAACTCATAGAGGTTGCGCTCACTTGCTGAAAGCGATTTGAACTGGTCAGACTCACGAAATTTTAATCCATTCGGTTCGAAGATCGGTGTCCGCTGAATCGCAGCATCGTCAATAGTGAAGCCATCAGTGAAGCGACGTGTGAATTGCTGGGTGAATGGATTCGTGAGGCGTGTTTGAGGCTGTCTGATACGGTCCGCTAGCACCTCATATGATTTTTCACACCGTGCTTTTTTTTCGCGTGGGGGTCTCCCGCCCGCGGCGTTGACCAACTCGAGGTTCATCGTCACTAGAATGAGTGCGCAGAACAGCTTTAAACTCACAGGTTGGTATCGGTGAATCTAAAGGCCCGCTCGACTGGCCGAGCCCTAGGCCCGGTCAGGTAAAGGCTTG
>JALHOI010000312.1:3089-4313 GCA_022843085.1 Pseudobdellovibrionaceae bacterium | reverse complement strand
GAGAGGCGAATCGAATTCTACGCTCCTCCGCAGAAACTTCTTGCGGGAGTCAACGGACGCAAAAAAATCTCGGAAATGATCGAATCTAAAGTCTTGCGTCGACTCCCATTCGTCATGCGCCGCGATCCTTTGACCGGTGTTCAGAATATCGAACTCTTCGATACGGTCGAGCAGGCGCGGTTGGCCTACAAGGCGTTTCAAAGTGAACAGCAGCTCTTACAGGCACTCAAGAGTAAGGCGGCGCAGAAGGGTCTTACGATCAACTCGAGTGGAACCGCCGAACTCACTCAGACAGTCGATACGGCGATGCTTGCCGAGCGCGCGGCTTTCGAAAAGTTAAGTAAGGATTTAAACGAACGCGTGCGATTAAGTCAGATCGAAACACAACGACTTTCGCAGCTGATTCAAAAATTCAGCACGCTCACTCCCGAAGAGCGCGCGAAACAAAAGCTTCAGGCTCAAGCGGCTGCTGATCAGGCCATGACAGACTACCGTGCAAATCGTTTTTCACAAGCGCGCGAAATGTTCGACAAAGCCGTTGAACTCGATCCCACCAATCGAAGCTATTACTATCAGTACGGAATCACGCTCTATAAAATTCAAGACTTCAATCGATCGCTGGTTTATCTCGATCTAAGTGAAGACCTCGAAGTCAGCGAGGCAGAAAAAGATTTCTACCGTGGCCTCAATTATTACCAGCTAAAAGACTCTGAAAACGCGCTTCTCGCCTTTCAAACGTCGGTCGACGCAAAGGATCCTGAAATTTCGCCATCGGCCAATTTTTATCGAGGGATACTTTTATTCGATAAAAAAAGTTGGATTGAAGCGCGGACCGAATTTCAACGAACGCTCGATACGTCAAACGACCCAGCTCTCGATGAACGAGCCGAGGCTTACATCGAAAATATTCTTCGCCAGCAGCAAGCCGATGCTGAACGAGCGCGACGCTGGACATTGAGCGGAACGGCTGGCGTCATCTATGACGACAATGTTCTGGTGTCGTCAGATTCAGATCGCGACCGCGGCGTTGCGACGAATCTTGAAGCTCTGCGAACACTGGCTGCGGGGTCAGCTCGCTACCGCGCCTTCTATGAAGATTCGCAAGAGTTTGCGGCGCAGATCGATTTCAGCGCTATGTATTCTGTCGGCAAAGACTTTCAGACGACGCAGGCCGTATCGAACTCGGATCCGACCGTCGTCGGCCTCACTCTGCCGTGGACATCG
>JALHOI010000312.1:0-3079 GCA_022843085.1 Pseudobdellovibrionaceae bacterium | reverse complement strand
CATTCCGAGGGAAGGGCTATAAATTCGATTTTGTTCCTGGCGTCGAGACGACCTATATGAGCATCGAGAACAACGAATGGAAGTCGATCTTCAATTCTTATCTCGCTGGCTTTCAAAATTTGTTTGTCATGGATGAGCGCTGGTACATGAACGTGAATATCGATTTACGCCAAGATAACTTTACGCTCGCCTCATCGGTCGGAGACAACGATTCGACGGCACTCAAGACAAAACTCACGTGGTCGAACATCAATTTTCTTGAAGACAAAAAGCAGCTGATCGTCAGCGATGTCTCGTACACACTAAATAATGCGCGTGGAAAGAATACGCTTTTTGACCGATTCGATTTAGGTCTCGCCTACGTGACGCCTTGGGTGTGGAACACCACGCTTCTCTCGAAGCTAAGCTACTTTAGACTAAGCTTTCCGCAGAATTCCAACACCCGCACCGACGATAGCTATATGCTGATTCTTGGCCTCACCCGCCCTTTGAACGACGTTATGACGATTGGAGTCACCGGACTCTACAACATTAACAATTCGAACGTGACGGCCAACCAGTTCAAGAAAATGAATCTGATGCTAACGTTGGCTGCGAACAAAGCATTTTGAGCGCGAGGGATGCACCCTCGTACTCTTTCAAAAATCTCGGCTAGCGCGGATAGGCGAGAATAGAATTCGCGCCACGCATCTTTTCAACACGACCCGAGGGATCTAGCAGAAACTCGATCGCGTCACCCACCCAAGCAAAATAGGGTGCGTTTGTCCCGACGCGGCCTCGAATGGTTCGCCCGTCGACAGAACGCTCGATGTACAACGGTAGCTTTACTCCGCCTTGGACAAGAAAATATCGGTCGCTTTCATAGACCACATCATACTTTTCATAGACCACTGCATACGACCCAACGATGGCTTCAAACGGATTTCCCGGGATGGGTGTCGGCAAAACTTCTGGCGGAAGCTTCGGCGCCTCGGGTGCGAGTTTTTCACCGGTGGTGCTTGCAAACACATCCATCAGGTAGCCAAGACCTCCGGCGTCGATGGAGTTAAGATAGACCACGCCAACCGAACCGTCGTTGATACTGATGAAGCCGGCGCTACTAAAGCCCGGAAACGTTCCGGTGTGTCCAACCAAGAGGCCATTGTTGGTTTTGATCAATCGAAAGCCAAGGCTGTGACCAAGGCTAGGATTAAATAGGTCCCATGCGATGGGTTGAGTGATTGCGTCTGAAACGTCGCTCGCGAAAAGCTTGTTTGGCTTCGAGAGGGCCGCGAGACTTAGTTCATCCATATAAAGTGCGAAATCTTCAGCGGTACTGAAAAGCCCCCAGGCCGCAACAGACGCTCCCGAACTCTCGATGAGTCCGTAGGGTTTTCGAACACCACTTGCGTCGGGACGACTGTAGGGTGTCGCAAACAGCTTTTGCGCTTTCAGAGAGGGGTTAAAACCCGACTTCGTCATCTTGAGTCGATTCAAGATGTTTTTCTCGATGTAGCTGACATACCGATCGGTCTTCGTTTTTCCGCGACACCGATCGCACGCGCCGCCAATGACTTGGCCAAGGAGTTCGTAGCCGAGATTTGAATACTTTAATCGCGACCCTTCGATGACTCCGAACGTTTGCTCAAGCGCGGCCTTTTCAAGCTCGGCTTCGGACGGAACCGGGCCGTTCGACCAACGCGTTTCGTCCGACCAAAATTCAACCCCGTTTCGGCTCATTCCGGACGTGTGGGAGAGTACCTGTGCGAGGGTGACCCGACGCGCCTGGGGCGACGGGTGATTCGCGAACCAAGGTAGATGATCGACGACCAGATCGTTGAGGCTAAGTAAACCACGCTCGTTCAACTGTAACAGGGCCGACGCCGTCAGCATCTTTGTCATCGACGCTGAATAAAACCGTGTCTCTTTCGTTACCGGCGTTCGACCTGAGGCATCCGCCGTCCCGATTTCTGCCGTATACAGGCGAAGTCCGTCTTTTTTAAATGCAACCTGAAGCGCTGTGACTTTCGCAGTCGTCAATCTGGTCGCAAGCGTTTGCGAAACAGCAGCCGAATCGAGCGCGAAGCTAAAGTCAGGGCCAAGCGTCGCCGCGAGCGAAACACATAGAGCTGCAATTCGAAATAAAAAGACATCGAAAGAAAATTTCATATCTGGCACCTTTTTAAGAAGGCTTAACGGGACCCAACAGCGGATTTAACAATCGCCAAAGAAAACGCCTATCGACAACGCTTCGGCAAGATTCTGAAATCATTTCGCTACAATTTGGTGAGGTTCAGCAGTTCTTTCGGCACAGTTGTAAAGATGGGCTGAAGCGCTAAACTACGATGCGCCACCGCAGTTGTTAAACGGCGCCGGACTCGACGTAACGCTTAAGCTGCTGCGACGCCACAGCTCCCAGTGATCTCCAGTCGATACCCGAGATTTTTTCAACGTCATGACTTCCAATCGAGAGCGCCGCGAGACTGGCAGCCTCACCTTCGATTTCAAGAACGCCCTGGGAGGCCAAAAGGCGGATATCAAAATGCACACGCAGTCGCGTCAGCTCGGTCGAAGTCTGCGCCGCCCTCAGGGCATTGCCGAGAAGATTAAATAGCTCGGGCGAACTTGCGTCGCCTTGTCGGACAATGGCGTACACCGACTGCAGAAGTGAAAGAGCGAGTTCCAGTCGGCTATAATCACTGCGTAGCCCTTCAAACGCTTCGACAATCGAGGCTTCTCTAAGGGTATGCAACTCAGACTCTCCGCCCATTTTTGAGCGGCGATCTTCGTAGCTGACTTGGATGTAGCGCGTGGGCTCGAGCACGCCTCCACCAAATCGCTTTTTACTTTTCAAAGCGGCTCGAGCAAACAACTGAAGACGAACACCCTCGCTGGTCAGTACCGAGACGATGAGATCGGCTTCACCATAACGAGTCGTCTTCAGCACAATCCCTTTGGTCTGAGCCAGCATTTAGGCGCCTTGACTGAGAGCGGCTTCCGCTTGCTCGCTGGTTGGAACTCCGCGCCCGCGTTTGAGGTAAAAGAAGGCTCCCACCAGCCCGAACATAAACTGGAAAAGCTGAAGAAGCGTGATGCCGAC
>JALHOI010000311.1 GCA_022843085.1 Pseudobdellovibrionaceae bacterium | reverse complement strand
ATTAAATCTACCGGGGAAGAATCAACGATTTGGATTTTCTCATTGAGGATGATCGGAATATCTTTTGATTTTAAAGTTCTCGACATCACGACAACAGGAACCGTGTACTGCCAAGATTCAAAGGAAATTGCTTTCTCGTACGTTCCTCGCCCCATGATCAGTCCATCAATATCTCTGATGAAATCATTGTATCCATGATCTTCATTCGAATCATCTCGGCGAATCAGCCATTCAATCCCACCATCTGGTGTTGCAATAAAGCCATCCAAACTTGTTGCGATAAAAACGTGTCCGGAAATCACAATCTGCTCCTTAAATATAAGGCGTATATTAAAGTGCGGACGTGAGATTCATGTCAACAGACGAATCTCTGCAAACTGAAACTCGCAAACTATAGCGCTTCTCAGTTTTTTATTGAGCCAAGTTAGTTGGCTCGGGAGTTTCAGCAAACACTTGTTTCGAATCTTTTTTCGCTCCGAGGGACTTGCCTATCAAATGGTCGACGAACAAATCGCAATGACTTTTAAACGGTTCATGGTGCGGTTTCGATGAACTCTACTCGTAGTAGCTTGTAATTTGACGCGCTGCTGGCCGGCCGAAGTTTCCGAATCAAATTTCCGTTAAACAAGAGTTGTACCTCGTATTCGGCCGGCAAATATCCGAAGTTTGGCAGATTTCGACTTAGCACTTCGAGCCGTTGAGCATCGTCTCGCAGTATACTCATGAGCTCCGAAAGGGTAACTGTGGGATCATTTGGAATAGCGACCATAGGTTTACTCGCGATGAGCGCTCTGTAACGAGGGTAGAATTCATCCCAAACGTAGATGTAGGTTCCACTGACGTAAATCGCGTCCATGACCTGTATAAGCCGCGCCACTTTTGGTTTTTCGACGGCCCAGGAGCGAATGACGTCTGAAAAAGTCGAATCTTGGCAAGCTTCCCAATACCCGCCGCCGAAAAATATAGTTTCTGCAGAAAGCAAAAAAGAAAACTCGCCGGCTTGGGATGAAATCCACAAGCCAGGATCACAGTCAGAAGCATAGACATCTGAAAGATTTGAATTTTGTAAATAGATCGATGTGATTCCCGAGTTTTTTCCGAATGCAACCAGGCGATCAATTCCGACTTTCGCCGACTGTGAAAAGTCGTATGCCGCTGAAGGGTGAGTAACCAAAACCGTCGATGCGTTCTTGGTCGACAGCGATACTGGATTCGAAAATTTGGCATTGGGGCAGCCGTGCAGGCCGCCGGCGTGCGCCGCTGAGCCAGTCAAAACCAGAACTGACAAGATTACGAAGACAAGACCCATGTGACCATACCAACAAACTACCTCTGACGAGTCACGCAATCAAAAACGATCTCAAGCGCCGGAATCAGCAAACCCCGAGTAACTGGGCGGTACTGACTTCGCTTTCACGGTGGGGTTCAGCGCGTGTGACTGCGAAATGCTCCTCATATAAGGACGCCAGCGTGGTCCGGCAAGATTGCTGGCCGGCAAATGAGTCGATTGAAGCCTGCTACTTTTGTATCCAAGCATTTGTCATTTCTGGCTGGGTGGGTCGAGAAGTCGGAGAGGATCCATCTTTCTCGTTAGAATCTTCAGCGAAATAGAGTTTCGAATCTTGAAGGGCGACAGACGTATAGTAAGTTGATCCAGGCACACGCATCGGCAGTGGATCACAAACCCGCCCTGTTACGTTCTGCTCAATGTTCACCTTCCAATCTCTCCGCCCGCAAAATTTTATTCGATTCCAAACAGCAGACTTTTTGCCACTCAGAGCAATCAAATAAACAGACTGAAATTTTATGTCGAGATGGCTGACGTCAGATCCGGGCGGCTTGGAAATGGCAAATTTGCCGATCACTTTTTTCGTCCATTGCGGCAATTGTTTTTTTAGATCAGCATAGCCAGTGACCTGCCGCGTGAACTTTAAACCACTAAATTGCACTTCGTTTTCGCGAGCGGCGCTCGACCATCCGCAAGGCCGTGTCGTAATCGCGTCACAGTCATGGCCCGGACCGAGCGAAGCTACCTGCTTCCAGCTTCCATTCAACGGTGACGCTTCCATCGCGTGCGACAGAGATGACGCGAATAGTAAAATCAAGATCCCGAGTCGAGTTTTCATTTAGACACCTACGATGTTAAAATAGTCGGATGCTCGCAGGCTGTAAAGCAATCAAACGACTTGAAGTGTTCCCTTTTGATCGAAGTCGTAAGACAGTTCGGCAGATCGAGGGACCGGTCGCATCAATTTGATTTTGTCGACCGAACTTTCCAGGCTCTCGCGGTCGCTTAAAGATTTTTGTGAGTTATGAGAGCTTTTCGAACAGCATAAGACTGCGTTCATTACTCTTCGCGGGCAGTTTGATACGAGGACGGCCGCGGGCGAAATGATGGTTTTTAACCTGATGAACTTTACTCAGTGCGAATGAAAACAAACGGCTGAATGGATTTCGGCGAATTGGCTGTCTCGCTCAAACGTCGGCTTTTTAATGGCGGACAGGTACCGCTAGGGTTTGACCAAAACCCAAAAAATCCAGGAGAACTTCGTGTTCATCCCACTGAGCCAAAAGTCGTTCGAGCAATTTTCGAAGTCATCAACTGAAACCGATGTCTTGAATGCGAATTGGCCCGCCTTAGTCGACGTTGAAACTTTCAACCGAGTTCAAGCGCGGCTTACGAAGAATAGAAAAAGGTTTAAGCCCGATCAGTGGAAACGATACCCTTATCCGTTAACGGAACTTTTGATTTGCGGTGAATGCGGAAAGCAGCTTGGTGGAAAGTCATCGCACGGTAAAATCAGACAGCATGCCTACTATGGGCATCCTCGACAGATAAACTCAGACGGAGTGACTCACCTGAAGAGGTGCCGTTTGGAACGCGTGCGTGCCGAACGAATCGAAACGACGCGGCAGAAAACAGCCAACCGTTCTATTCAAACCTGATCCATTATGCTGAACTTAACCCGACCGGGGTTCGGGTCGGGATCATTGCTCCTACCAAAATGAAAGCCAGTGGAACTGAAGGGATACCTGGTCGCCGCGCGGGTTCGACCAGCGTTAAAAATGGTGCTCCCCCACACGAGAGTAGAAGAACCCGCCTACCCGACATGGGCTGCCGGCCAAAAGACGAAGAATAAACGCCGCTTAGAGTTGTCCAAATCCATTCGCTTCGCGGTCATGTGTTGGTCTGGCATACCAATAGCACCACCGACTTCAAAGTCGATCTAACGGCCACACATCGGAGTTGAGAAATGCGTGCGTTACTCTTTTTCATTCTTGTAACAGGTTTGAGCGACGATGCATTTGCCTCAGTATTCACTTTAGTAGGAAAATGCAGCGGCTGGAAAACAGAAAATGGTCATGCTGGCGAAGTCCGAATTCTTTATGGCTTGGATGGTGGCCGCACCGCGCTTGTGGTGTTCGATAAACTGACCGGAAAAAGCTACGGCGAGGACGCCTTTCTCGTCAATGCATCAAATGCCGTTGCCGCTCAACTTCAACTCTCTAGGGTACGTGATCCCAGGGAACCTCTTGGACCGGCGATTGAATTGTTGCTGAAAGAAGGCAAGAGCATCCCAACCAAGTTAGTGGACAACGGTAGGTCAGTCCCTGTGACATGCACCTATGGCTCAGAGTACCTCTGACTTTAGAACACTTGTTTCGAAGCTGAATCGCGCGCCAAGTCGCTAGCCTGATGTTGCCGATGATTTCCGATCTAAATCTCCGCTTCAAAAGAAGCGATCACTTGATCGACGTCTTCCAAATCTAAATGATATAGGGTCAAGTTTGTTGCGCTCCGCTCACGAATTCGATATCGACAGAATTTCCAAGCTAAGTAGATTTCGTAGCTATTCACACATGCTGGCTTGAACTTTGCGGCGCCTCTCAATCCCATTCTGTAAAAGCTTTGATGGGACTTTTGATGATGTTTGCTCGGGAAAAATACTCACACGTGTTTAAACATTGGTCCCTTCTCGCCGTTACCCTTTCCATGGCGATCATTTTGTCCATGCCGACGATCGCGCGGGGAGATCGCTGC
This sequence comes from Pseudobdellovibrionaceae bacterium, assembly GCA_022843085.1. Classification (GTDB taxonomy): domain Bacteria; phylum Bdellovibrionota; class Bdellovibrionia; order Bdellovibrionales; family JAMPXM01. The sequence goes on along the minus strand of JALHOI010000311.1, from coordinate 313 downwards.
CAAGTTCTGTTTGAGGAAATTCCAGAACTTCGCTTGGGATGGGGTAAAACGGAGTTTCAGCAAATCAAAGATCTCGGCGATGAGATTATGGCTATATTCCCGCCGGACAAATTCTACTATGTGTCGGCTGGGCAAAGCATGACGGCGTTTATCGCCTACTTTCGAGCTCGTTATGTCGATTCAGCTGCGAATTTGCCGTTGTCGTCGATGCGCAACAAATATGCTCATGAAGACCAACTTCACAACGGTCAACTTCTGCCAAAACTTTACGAACATTTCCGACGGTTTCTTCCAACTCGTGAGGTTTTAGGCA
>JALHOI010000310.1:2793-4360 GCA_022843085.1 Pseudobdellovibrionaceae bacterium | reverse complement strand
CAACCAAAATTTGGATCTGTCGCGAAACTCATCGGTGTTGATCGCCGTCACCTTGCGATGGTAAATGAGGTTCGACCCAAAGTTTTCAAAGCCTTGAAAAGATTCGAAAAGGACCACCCCGAAAAGATGGGCTTTATTCATGCCGATCTTCACTTCGGGAATATAGTTCTAACTCAACGTGGTCTTGCTGCGATTGACTTTGATGACTCGGGGTATGGATTTTTAGCCTACGACCTGGTCATTCCACTCATGTCGGTTGAAAATCTGCTTAAGAAAGAAAAGAGGATGCGGGAACTCAGTGAATTTCGCGGAGCGCTACTTCAGGGGTATGCTTCTCGAGCATCTTGGACTGAAGAAGATGAAGCGATGATCTTGCATCTAACCGCCGCACGACGAATTGCAATGCTGGGTTGGCTTCATACACGGTCCGACAATCCGAGACTTAAAAAGCATCTCAAGAGCGCGGCAAAAGTTGCAGCCAATTATTTGCGAACAAACTATCTTGATTAGCTATTTAACCGAGATAATTTCGTACTCGAGTTCGCGAGTTCCTTTGTCGATTTTAGCCACATCACCGATACGCAAACCAAGAAGAGCCTCGCCAAGAGGACTTTGAGGCGTGATGACCTGAATCGAAAGGTTCTCATGTTCTATCGTCAAACTACCTCGCGCCGGAACAATAAAGACGTGGGTAATTTTACCGTCGAGATCGACCTCGACCAAAGCCGTCGATTCAATTCGACTCTGAGTTGCAAAATTGCGCAGCTCGAGAGTTTTGTAAACCGCAAGAGAAGCCTCGATATCAAGTACGCGTTTCGCCTGCGCACCGGCAAGATACGAGGCCTCTAAGGCAAACGTGTCATATTTGTTTTCGGGTTTACTTTCTTCGCCGGTTGCTGCCGCATATGTTCCGAGAGCCGCCGACTTCAGGCCCGCAAGGTCTTGATGCAGTCGCTCGACAATTTTGCGGACGAGTTCAGTTTTGTTCACGCGTCTGTGAATATGCTTTGTCAGTTCTGACAAATCAATCCCTATACAAGAGCAAGCCGCTTTGAGACAGTCGCTTCATGGCAAAACAAGAATCGAGTTCTTCGCGCCCCAACGAGTCTCAAGATTTTACGCTCGACGACGTTATTTCAAAGGTCACAGATGTCGCGACCGATATTATGGCCAGCGAGCCTGCAGGGCAATTTGTCGACGTCACTTCCGAATGGGCCGCTGAGGCCACCAAATTTATTAAGAAAAACCCTTGGGCAGCTGTACTTGGCGCTGCTGCGATCGGCTACTACCTCGGTTCAAAGCGCCGTCGAACAGGAGATAACCGATGAACGTATTGCTTCTTATTGCTCAAGCTTTTTTCGATCATCAGGCAAAGTCTCAAACCGCAAACTTGAAGCTTGCAGGGCTTCGTGCTGCTGAAATGGGTCGACGGATGGCGCTGGCGGGAGTCTGCTTCTCGCTTGCCGGACTTTTTCTTTTCGCCTCGATTCTCGTCTTTCTCATTGATCTTGGCCTTCAAATTGACCGAGGCAACGGAATCATATTTTCAGGTCTCATGATCTCAAGC
>JALHOI010000310.1:0-2783 GCA_022843085.1 Pseudobdellovibrionaceae bacterium | reverse complement strand
GATCGGTCGAGATTCGAAGCGACACACGCCCCCCCCTGAACCCGCACCCTCACCTGTCAGTGAACTCAAACCACTTCTTGAAGCCGTGGCCGTCGGTTTTCTAAAAGAATTTTTAGAACAACAACGCCAGAAGCAGACGTCCAAAAGATCCGAAACGAAGTCCGACAATGACAGCGCCTCGAACTAGTCGCATCGCGATATTTTTTTTCATCAGCCTGGCACTGTTCGCGACCGCAAACGCGCTTCCTGTTGACGTCAAGCGAATCAATAAACCGACGGCGCTTTACGAAATTCCTCGAAAAAATCTGTACGCGCTTGGAATTGCGACTGCTCCCTTCGGTCTAGTGACAATTATCAACGGTAACATTTATGTCGCACGGCCGAACATCCAAACCGCTACTGAAACCGCGGGCCGTGAATGCAAAATAGCAGTCGATAACTCTTTTAAAACGGTCGCCGACAAGCTGGCTTACGTCGCTGTCAGGTCGTGGCTCGAAGTCCCCCTCTCAAAAGAAGTTCGTTCCGAGGCGGCTTTTGCCGTCGAATTTATGGCCGCACTAAAAAAACTGGGCTTCGAAAATGCTCGCGGAATTCCCTTCTTATTGAAGGGTCAGTTTCGAAAGATTGAACTTGAAGTCGGTTCTGAGCTCGTTGGAGTTAAGCAAACAGAAACAAACCCGAAGGGCGTTATCTTTGGCCTTTTCACGAAAGAGACGTCAAGCCCTCGGGTCTCTTTCGTATGGCACTTCGTCGATGAACAATTCGCGAAAGCGGGCGCCATCCGTCAACTCGAGTTCGACGATCGGAATCCCGTAACACTGTTTTTACCGCGCTAGATTGGATTGATTCGATGGTTAAAATCTATGAGTACGCCAACTGTAGTCAGTGCAAAGCAGCGCTGAAATTTCTCGATCGCGAGCAGATTAAATACGAACGAATAGCAATCGTCGAAACACCCCCCAAAGTATCAGAGTTGCGACAGATGCTAGGTTACTTGCGAGCAAGCGGCCGCGACCTCAAGCATCTGTTCAACACGTCGGGCGTGCAGTACCGCGAACTTTCTATCGCTGATCGATTTAAAGCGGGCTTTCGCGAAACCGAGGCGCTAATGCTCCTGTCGCGGAATGGCAAACTCATCAAACGCCCGTTTCTTCTGACACCCACAGGGGGCACGGTCGGATTCGACGCCGCCGAATGGACAAAACTCGTCAAGTCAGTTCAAACTTAGCTCATGACCGACCTTTCCGAGAAGCTTGTCTTCGTTGTTACAGCTGTTTTCAGCGTTTTTGGTCCTGTTGCGATCATCGCGCTATTTGTGAAACGAAAGCGCGAAAAAGCGAGGCTTAACCTGCAGGCCGATGGGCCTTTGCACGAAACGACAGAAGATCTACTGCGCGCAGAAAATGCTCTTCGAGATTTACCAATCAATATCCGCGAAGTGCTTGTTGAAACTCACGAACTGTACGATCGATTCGCAACCCATCAAGGGTACTCGAGCGAATACATGGAGAGTCTTACACAACAAATTCGAAATCTCGGGCTCGACTGTGAGCTCGTTTTTCAAGAAACTCTTCCCATGGGTGTTGCAGATGCCATCGTTGCACGGCAAGGAGTTTACGAACTCTACGTGCGGCGTGGCGACATGATCGACGCCAAAAAAATTATACCTGGTCTGGTTCGACGTCCACCTCGAGACCATAAACCGGGCTAGGTTTACCGCGAGTACGTACGATCGGTTCTCAGGTTGCTCGTCGAACACGAGTTACGCCATACTAAGACCATGCGTGGCTTTGCAGCTCTCACCGTCGGTTTTTTTACGATTTCGATTCTTCAAGCGTCGCAAGCTTGGTCGGCTTGTTTTGATCCGGCAATCGAAGCAGGCTTCGCCGCAAAGGATGCTTTGACCGAATCATTAGTTGTTACTCAACTCGCTTTGCCATCGCGCGGAAATCAGTGGGGCGATACTATTGCGGGTGTCGCCGTTCGGGGACAATATTTTGGCTGTCGCGTACCGCAGGCTTTGATCGCACCGAAAACGGTGGGTGTAAAGAAATTCAGTCTCTATTTGCCCTTGCGAGATGCCCACGTACAGGGTTTCGAAATAGACATCTCGACTGAATCGCGTCGAATTCTTGCGGCTCGCGCAATTCAGGTACCGTGGGTCGTCGTCGATCGTTCACTTGGCGTGACGGGAACTTGCACTGCGAGTACTCCAACAACCTTTGAGGGATTTCTTTACGGTGCGCTTCGAAACGCCAAGTCAAGGCGCTGCACAGAGGCCGAAATCACCGCATTTGTTGGTCAGTCGCGCCCGCGCGCAAAGAAAGTGCAGCGCTAACTAAGTCCTAAGCTTAACCAAGCACGGCAAAACGGTAGATCGCAACGAACAGAATTCCGGCGAACGTTGTCAGTAAAAGATTTTTGCTCGCGTAACCAATTGCGAAACAAAAGATGCCTGCAAAAACGAACATTTGATTTACTGCGATCTGACCGTGCTGTGCCTCAAGATTAAAAAATTCCGGCACAACAAGCGCCGTCAAGATCGCAATAGGGACATGACCTAACCAGGATTCAAAGTTTTTAGAGATTTTCACTTTTGACAACCCAAGCGGCAGAAGCCGCGCAAGCTGGGTTGCTAGGACCATTGAAAAAATAAACATCATGGTGCCCGCTCTGTCGCGCGACCAAACTGCCAGCCGATCGTGCCGCCCAGCATAGCCGCAAACAACACACCGTTTCGTCCCAAATCGAAAACGCCAAAAAATAAAACGGTCAAAGCCAAA
>JALHOI010000309.1 GCA_022843085.1 Pseudobdellovibrionaceae bacterium | reverse complement strand
AAAGCGAGTGGCGCGAATATAAGGCGAGACTCGGCAAACTCTACACATCAATTACGGTCAAGATTTCGCAGCCACTGGCTCTTGAACAGAAGGGCCGCGCGATCGTTCGTTTCGTTCAGAGCTACTCGTCTGATCAAGTCACGGACCTCGGAGAAAAAACTCTTCATCTCGTTAACCGCAATGGTGAGTGGAAGATTCTATCAGAAACCTGGCGGGCCGACGAATCGCCCGACGCTCGCGCCGCGATTGATCCGGCACCAAAAGCAGAAACTAAAACGACGTCGGCGGCGATCTAAACATTTAACTCACCCCTCTCGAACAAAATTGTCGCAGAGTCCGCGAAAGTTGTTCGCGCGTATTCGCGGTAACCGATCTTTTCAGCTATGCGAAGTGACGGCTTGTTCTCGGGGTCAATCATGCAGACCGAGCGCCGAATTCCGGTCAAACTTGCAAGCTGGTCGTCACCCCACGCGAGCGCAAGCTTCAGCGCCTCGGTCGCCAGACCTTGCCCTTGATGCGATGGCATGAGCGCCCAGCCCAATTCGGGCGCACCTTCAAAAGAGGGCGTAAGATCGCGCTGAAAGTCTGCGAACCCAAGATCCCCAATATAGAGCCCGGATGACTTTTCTTCGATCGCCCAATAGCCGAATCGCATAAGTTCCCAATGCCCGCGATAAAGCAGGATTCTCGACCAGCACTGTTGAGCCGTGTTGATTCGACCACCGATGAAACGAACGACATCGGGATGAGACCACAAATGAAGAGCGCGACTTAGATCGCCGCGCTCATGCCTTCGCAGCCGAAGCCGCGTGGATTCTAACTCAGGAATAAACACTCGGCTTAGTTCAGATTCTCGTTTTCGAGCTCAACGCGAATCACGTTTTCTGAAAGATCAGGAAGAGAATCCAGATGTTTTTTAAGTTCATCCTTAGAAAACTTCTTACGGCTGAGACTCCAGTCAGTCAGGCGTTTATCGAATTTCAAGCGTTCGATTTCAGTCGCGAGTGACTTCGAAGCACCAATTGAACCACTAACGACTTTTCCTGCTGCCACACGTGCCTCTTTCAAATAATTATTCAAAAAACAATTCAATCACGAACCAAACTTCGAACCCAAAACGCTGTACCACTGCTGCCAGAGCGGCGCGCTCGACTTCGGTTTACCGCTGGAAACACTAGTTCCAGTATTTCGGGCCACCGTTTTTGCCGCCGCCTTTACCAGACCCGCCGCCCGCACCGTCACCATCAGGCCCGCCGTCACGATCTGGACCACCGCTCGAGTCGCCCTCACCTCGACGTTCGTTATCTACCACGAGCTTCAAACCGCGTCCACGCTTGGGCGACTTGTTGCGCCAACGTCGCTGCTGCCACCACGTGTAGGTCTTAAGGAACCCATAGCCGGCAGCGATTCCACCAAGATGAGCTAAGTTCGCTTCTTGGCTGCCGCCAATGCCGCTATTCAACAAGGTCGCGACTTCGACCGCACCCAGAATAACGACGAACCATTTGGCGCGCATCGGGAACACCATCATGAAATACACAATGCGTTCGCCGAACAGCACGCCGTAAGCGAGCATCAGTCCAAACACGGCGCCCGACGCGCCAACGACCGGCGTGGTCCAACCGGTAAACGTGCCCGTGATCCACCCATGCAGCGCCATGACCAAGACGTAAAGAACGCCGGCACCTGCACCCGACACGAGGTAATATGAAAGAAATAGCTTCGAGCCCCAGCGGCTCTCGAGTTCAGAGCCGAGCCACCATAGCAGAAGCATGTTGAACACGATGTGAAACACATTGGCTGAATGCAAAAACTGATAAGTAAAAACCTGCCAAACGAAGAACTTCTCAATGACCGAAAGTGGAACAAGACCAAGACCAAAAGTAATCTGTGGAGAATCCAGAAAGTACTTTTCAACGATCACTTGAAGTACGAGCCAGACGACGACGCAAATTCCAATCAGCCATTTTACAACTGGCGTGATCGGCACCATCGAATTCATCTGAACCGCACCTTGCCCTCGATTACCCACTACGAATGTCCTTTTCCAGCGACGCGCTCACCTGGTTCCGAGAGCTCTAAGAGTACCCCGCCTGTCGACGCCGGGTGAACAAAAACCACACGGCAGCCGTGAGCTCCTGGCCTAGGCGTTTCGTTTACGAGTCGCACGCCAGCGGCCTTCAGCTGACTTACAACCTGATCAAGCCGGCTTACTCGAAGACACACGTGATGAATGCCCGCTCCACGCATGGCAAGAAACTTGGCAATTGGACTTTCGTCTGATGTCGCTTCTAAAAGTTCGATCGAAGCCATGTTGTCGAGCTTTAAGAAGCCGACACGCACCTGTTCGGTCGGAACATCTTCCGTGGGCATCTCGGTGAATCCAAGTGACCGGTAGAACTTCGAACCCTCGCTTAAACTTGCGACAGCAATTCCAAGATGATCGAGTTCGAAGCCAACTTTTCTTAATACTTCGCCTGCCTGCCCATAATTTTCGCTCATGAGAAATAGGGTACCAAGCGCTTGTAGGTCTGCTCAAGAGTTTCGATGACCACTTTTGTTTCGGCGATAAGCGGAAAGAAGTTCGCATCCCCGGGCCACCTGGGAATCAAATGCCAGTGCAAATGATCAGGAATTCCTGCACCCGCTGCGGCTCCAAGATTAAGGCCCATGTTGTAGCCCGCAGGCGAATAGAGTTCACTCAATGCGTGAAGCGCTTTTTTCTGCAGAGTAAACACGTCGGCGGCTTCTTCGACTGTTAGCTGCTCGAGCTTTGCAACATGCCGCTTTGGCAAAACAAGAAGGTGACCGGCATTGTACGGGTACTTATTGAGGACAATCATCGCCTCACCGTGAGTGGCCAGCAGAAGTGACTTAGCACTTTTCCCGCTTTCGAGAGCCGCGCAGAAGACGCAACTCTCTGACTTCACAAGACCTCGAACATATTTTAGCCGCCCCGGTCGGAACATGACCTGACGCGAACGAGGTTCAGGCGAACCTTTTCGCGGGACCTTTTTCTTTGAAGAATCCTTCACCGATTTCAGCACACCGCTGGACTTCACCGACTTCGACTTTTTCGCCATCAAGCACAGTCTGCCTTAGGTCGCTTCGAAAAAAACCAAAAAAAATCCGGGTCGCCAGTGGCTTCCCGGATTCTCTGATCGTGCCGATCAACCTCTCTTGGAAGGTTGACCTTTCAGTCGACCTTTCAATCGGCCTTTCATTTCAACAGACGTCGTCTACTCGTCTTTTTTCGCTGCGTCGGCCCCTGGCATTGTCGCACCCTTCAGTGCGTCGCCAAACAGGTCACCCAAGCTTGTCGAAGATTTCGACGTGAGTTTCTTCACGTAGTCATCAACGTCGGCCTTTTGTTCACGAAGTTTTACGAGCTTCGCAGACAAACCGATCTTTCGCGCATCGCGGTCGATCGAGATGATTTCAGCTTTGACCATGTCGCCTTCTTTCACGACATCTTCGGCCTTGTTAATACGGTCTGTCGAAAGCTCTGAAATGTGAATCAGCCCTTCGATATCCGCTTCGAGTTCAACGAAAACACCGAAGTCTGCAAGCTTCACGACTTTCACGTCGTGTTGAGTGCCGACACCGTACTTCGTGTCGATGTTCGCCCATGGATCAGCTTCGAGTTGTTTTATGCCAAGCGAGAAACGTTCTTGTTCGATGTCGACACCGAGAACAACGGCGCGGATCTTTTGACCCTTTGCGAACATCTCTGACGGATGATTCACGCGCTTTGTCCAAGAGAAGTCCGAAATGTGAACGAGACCGTCAATACCGTCTTCAACACCAACAAAGACACCGAAGTCTGTGATCGAGCGAACTTCGCCTTCGATGATCGTGCCTGGGAGGTAGCCGTTCTTCAGCTCAACCCACGGATTCGCCATCAACTGCTTCATGCCTAAGCTGATGCGTCGTGCGGTTGAATCCACATCGAGAACCTGCACGTCAACTTCGTCGCCGACATTCACGATTTGAGATGGGTGCTTCACGCGCTTCGTCCACGACATTTCAGAGACGTGGATAAGACCTTCAACGCCTTCGGCGAGCTCAACAAACGCACCGTAGTCAGCCAGCGATACGATCTTGCCCTTGAGCTTCGTTCCGACCGGGAATTGAGCGAGAGCTGCATCCCATGGATCTTGCTGAAGCTGCTTCAGGCCTAAAGAGACGCGCTCTTTTTCGGCGTCGTACTTGAGAACCATGACTTTGATTTCGTCGCCGAGGTTGATGACTTCCGAAGGGTGCTTTACGCGGCCCCACGACATGTCCGTGATGTGAAGAAGACCATCCATACCGCCAAGGTCGATGAACGCACCGTAATCGGTGATGTTCTTAACGATACC
>JALHOI010000308.1 GCA_022843085.1 Pseudobdellovibrionaceae bacterium | reverse complement strand
CCAGCGCCAAGAGCTGCTGATTGAGTCGACTGGGGCCCACGATCTTCGTTTGCTAAAGGAAGTATTCCGACTGGCGTATCGATAGAGTACTTTGCGAAGAACTCAGAGATTGCCTTTGCGTTGACAGCAACGAGCCCGCCGGCCCGACTTCCATTAGCAACCATCCCCGTCCAGTGCCACTGGTTGTCTGCTCCCATCTCATATATGAGCGAGCCCGACATGCCAGGGACGGATTCGCAATTGGCCGGGAATGTTCCAGTATGAAGCGTCAGCACGGCCGATCGGCACCCCTGCTGCACGAAGACGCGGTGTTTGCCGTCTTCATCGAGCCCGACACTCACGGTCATCAGCTCCCCGACAGGCACTGGGGTCTTCGCTTCCGCCATCGACAAATCAAGCTGTGCAAACTCTTTCTCATCAAGACATTCCTCAAGTTCGAGAAGAGTCTGATCGCCACGAAGTCCTGCATCAGTTTTAGAGAAATTATCGAATGCGATGACTCGAGCCTTCATCGTCCGTTTAAAATTCCCATTCGCGTCTACACCGAACGAAAAGTTAACTTCATGGCCTTTTTCAATTTTTTTGAAAAATACGACTTTTTCAACCTTGGTCGTAGGGTTCACACGCTTCGATTTACCGAAAGCGACATGAAAATTGGTGATGATCCGGCACGGCGATATGATCGTCGCGTTGGCAGACATTCTGAATTCGTTTTCGGGCAAACCGTCAGCATAGACACCGTCGTTCTGTGTAATTATACCGGTACGGCGAGCGAGTGGCCCGTTCGGATCGACGATTTGACGACTTTGAGCCGTAGCCGAAATCGTCACAAAGATGGCCAAAACGTTGATGATTGCGATCGAAGAAGTTTTCATCAGCTGGAGCGTCTTTTGTGCTTTCATGGTTCCCCCGTGAGATCTCTTAGAGCAAGACTGAGGTCACCCGACTTTCACCCTCAACTCTTATAAATCGGGCCCCGCCGACTTATCCACAGACGTCGAACGGCACTCGCAGCCTCCTAGCGTCACCATCTCAAAATGAGACGCCCACCATCTCGAAATTAGGACTCATTAAAATGAGACACGTGACCGATTTAAAAGAAGAAATATGCAACAGGCACATGGCATTACCTCAATTCTAATCTTCGCGATTTGCGCCTCGATTTTTCCCGCCGAGGCGATTTCAAAATCGAATCTTCAACCCGTTGAAATCAAAAGTGACCCTTACGGCGTTGGTAATCCGACCAAATATTCGATTCTTCGTGGGAATTCGAAGGTTACTTTTTCGCACCCACTTGCGGGTCAGTTCACCAGATCTGAAATTGCGATAAGAGAAAAAGGCGGTACGAGACTGACCCGATTTCTGCTCAGTCGAGATCGAAAAACATATCACCCTGTGCTTAGTTTCTTAACGCCATTTGAAGTTCATTACTCGAAAAAGGATGAAAAGATCTGCATTGCTGAACCCACAGCGCTGTCAACTTTGGCTGCGATCGCACCAAGGGCGGTTGATGGCGAACTGATTGCAAAAAAACGTGAGGAGCTAACGAAGGCAAACTTCTTCGAGACCTCTTGCTTTGATACTAATATCCCCATCGAGCATCGAAATGCGATTATGAACGCAGCGGCAGACGTTCTGTCAACCAAAACACAAGACGTAACACCCGAACCCAAATATCTGCGATGCCTTGAAAAATTCGGTTTTGCGCATGAGTCAGGAACAATCCAGGCCCTACAAAAAGTTTCGAAATCGAACCCCAAGGACACCTGCAAACTTCGTCTTGGTTGCACAATGGAAGAGCTCGATGAGGGCCAAGGACAATTTGATGAAGCGAGCTGTCGACTTACCCTTCAGACGACTCCACATCCCGAGAGAGACGATTACGCAAGACTAATATTTCATGAGCTAATGCATTCAGTTCCAGTAAGAGACGGAACGCCCCTCGCTGTTATTGAAGCCTGTTGCGTTGAAGGAAAGCAATGCGACGCCCTTCGAGCTTTTGCGGACCAAAACCGTACTGGTGAGAAGGTAATAACGCTTCTAGATTCCACCGACACACGAAACGCCGTTCGCACTTCGTCAGCCACTTTAGTTGGAGGAACGGATGGTGATAGCGCTATCTTTGCACCGCCTAACGATCTCGTTGAATCCATAAAGGGTATTTCAGTCGCGGAATCTCGCCCAACCTTCACCTGCAGACACCTAGGCGTCGCCAAGTGCCCGCAGGAGTTTTTAAACATTTACTCGGCAGTCGCCCAAATAAAATATGTGTGTGTAGAGAAAGACGAGCCACCGAGCGGTTTTAATGCCCTCATTCTCGCTGCCCTCGTCCAAACCGCCTACGCCAAAACCGACAATAGTAAGCCAACATGCAATCTAGCAACCTACGATCCGCACGGCATGGCAGCCACCAAAGAACTCCGCCTAAACAAGGCAATCAACGAATCCCGCCCAATCACAATGATGGAAGCCATCGAGCACCTGCCGCAGACATCGCCGATCACGTGGGATGTGCCGAAGGAAGTGACGCCGATTCGGTTGGCGAGCACGTTGCCGCCGGACGGGCCGAAGCCGGGGCAAGGGACGTCGACTGGGAATACTCCGACGCGAACGATTGCTTCGATCGAGCCTCTGCCTGACGTGGCGCCCGAGCGCCAGCTTGGGTCGATGGTCAACCGACGCGATGTTTCGACCGGGCGAGCGACGGTGCTGGTTGACACCTTAGAGCGCGCGGCTCGAAATGTGGCGACGAAACTGACGCCAGAGAAAATTGATCTGCTTGAAGTCGATCGTAACAAAATTTTCCAAGCAGACTATAAGCCAAAAACAAAGTCGCCCCAATACTTGGTCACGAGCAGTTCGAAAAATCCGATTCAAGTCGCCGACATCGGCGACATCAGAGGCTTAAGCTTCCCCAACCCCTTTGCGGATCAATTGCCGACAGAAAAACCAGCTTCTCGCCTCGCGAAAGCCGAAGCTGGCACAGCGACCGACGCGCGCCCGGTGGCTGCAACAAAGACGAGAGGTGGATCAGCGGAAGGCCGGGCCGCCGCAGGAGCAACAATCAGCGAGCGAGACCGCGACGCCGCCGACGTACGAGCGAGCGAAGGTGCCAGCACTGTCGCGGCCGCCGCGAGCCTTACAGCGGCAGCGCTTCGAAACTCGCGTGCAATAACCCAAGCCAACATCTTACCGACCGAGTCGCGCGAACCGAGCGCAGCTTCCACCCTCGACTTTAAATCAATGGATCAAGCGGCGCTGATCAAGTTTCTCACGAGCAGCTTTCGTACGGTCTCGACCGAACTTGAAAACCCGAAACTTGCGAAGGCCTTGGTCGACAACCGAATTCAAATTCATGATCATGAAAAGCGCCAGATCGGCGCCATGAAACCCGAGGTCACACTCATCTACAGCAGCGAGCTAGGCCGTCTCGTGCAAACGCGCCTGAATCGCGAGAAAAAATGAGTTCCCAGGTTCGATCGTCGCGTAAACTTTCACTTTTTACTCTGACAATCGTTGCCGTAAGTCTTGGCACAATCATCTACTTGCCGATGTCGGCCATTCTCGATTTTAACGACAAGTTTGATGAAATTATTCTGACGAAGGAAAAGCGCCTCGTTCAGTATTTGAAGGTGAGTCAGTCGCTTTACAGCGCCGGAGCTGACAAAGAGCTGACAAATCTGCTTCACCAAATTCTTCTTGATAATGATATTAGCTACATCGCGATTTACCAAAACAAGAAGCTAGCCCACGTCTGGCCTGCCGAGCACCCATTAGCCAGCGCGTATGCCTACGAAGACCGCGCACCCAAGGCCGGCAACGACCTCATCAACAAGACTTTGAGCGAGCGAAGCGAGTTTCTATCTGACGATACGCTGCTGACGCTGGGAATCGACAAACGAAACCGTGAAGCGATTTGGACTGTTGCAAAGCGCTATTACCGCGTCATCGTCGAAGATATTCTAATCGTCATTGCGCTTGCCGCCATGGCTTTTTGGGTACACACACGCGATCTACGAAAACTCTCAAAAGAAATTGCGAAGTTTGGTCGTGTGCCGACTGCGCTTGGAAAAGAAACAAAAACTGGATCTGCAGAAGCGGAAGCCATCGTCGCAGGATTTCGCGGATACGCTTCAGCTGAAAAGATTTTGAAAGATAAATCAGACAAGCTTTCGAGTCAGGTTCTGCCGGCTTTAAAACGCGAACTTTTTAGCGGCCAAGAACCGCCCTACACATTCGAATGCACGCTCGTACGTACTGACATCAATGGCTTTAGCCAAATTTTTAACAGCCCCTACCGCGATCGATTTGCAAAACACATCGACGATTTTTTTATCGGTCTCACCGAAATTGCATCGCGCTA
>JALHOI010000307.1 GCA_022843085.1 Pseudobdellovibrionaceae bacterium | reverse complement strand
CTTTGATCGGAATCCTACACACGGTTATCTGGGCGGCCGGTCGCTACCTCGCGGACTAAATCGAGATTCGGTTCGCTGCCGTCGCGATTCGCTGCCGTCGCGGTTCGCTCTCGTCGGATCTCGATTTCTTCGCCGGAACGTCTGTGTTAAACACTGACTCCCGTTGAGCCAAACCCACCTTCGCCGCGAGCTGTGTCACCAAGTTCACTTACGATCTCAATTGCCGCCTGAACAACCGGGCAAAGTACGAACTGCGCAATTCGATCTTGGTCTCGAATCTGTACAGGTTTGTCACCGAGATTGATGACAATGACCTTCACCTCTCCTCGATAGTCCGCATCAATGGTTCCAGGCGTGTTCAAAACCGTCATCCCTTGCTTGGCCGCCAAACCACTTCGAGGACGCACCTGAATCTCAAAGCCGTGAGGAATTTCAACCGATAATCCGGTAGGAATCATCGCCCGTTGCAAGGGGGCTATTGTGAGGTCCTCGGTCAAAGCAGCGCGAACGTCCATTCCAGAGGCATGGGCCGTTTCGTATCGAGGAAGTTCTCCTTTAAAGTTACTCAGGATCTTAACCTTCAAAGGTACTTGTTGAAAACTTGCCATCACTTTCTCCTGCGGGATTTCCCGGCTAATTTTCTACCAGACTTCGCAACACGTCTTTTGGTCAAAGGTTTTAAACTTTTTATTGCTGATTGGCGAGCCCTCTCAATCCAATCAACGATGGGCTTTTCTGGCATCGGGCCCATCACCGTCACACCAAGCGATTCAAACTTCATCGCTTCAGCCAGAAGCGCACGCACCCCTTCCGGCTTCACTCTCTCGTATTCACTGAGCACTTCTTGCAGCGGCCGGTAACGTCCAAAAACCATTTCATTGATTCCGAGAGACTGCATTCGACTCTCAGGATCATCCGAACCCAAAATCGTCGCTGAACGAATTTGCGTCCTCACCATTTCGAGTTCTTCTGTTCGAAATCCCTTCGCGCGCAATTTCGTCAACTCTTTAAAAATTACCTGCACCGCTTCGGGCGCTTTCATTGGCTCTGTCGCCGCGTACATCAGCATGGTTCCCGCGTCGACAAAGGAATATAGATGCGAATAAACAGAATAGGCCAGGCCTCGATTTTCGCGAATCTCTTGGTAAAGTCGCGAGGTGAGACCACCGCCGATGATGCCATTCAACATAACCGAATCAAAGCGCCGATGGTCTCGAAAGCCGGGAGCATTGACCCCAAACAAAACATGCGCTTGCTCGGCACGACGTCGAATCGCCTGGGTAAATGGCTTACATATCAATTGCGCCGGGACTGTCCCAGCGGGTAATTCACGCTCTGCGCTGCCTCTTAATACACCAAGATGTTTTTCAAGCAGTTCGCAAAGCTGATCGTGGTCGACTTGTCCAGCCGCCGCGATCACGAGATTCTGGTTCACATATTGACGTCGATAGAACTTTAGCACGCGCTCGCGAGTGACGGAACTAATGGACTCCATTGTGCCCAGGATTGGCAATCCGAGATTGGAGCCCTTATAGGCTTTCTCAAAATGTCGATCATAGACACATTCCTCAAGCTGATCGTCACCAGATCGAATTTCTTGAATGACAACGTCTCGTTCCATTTCGACGTCTACTTTAGCAAACGTCGGCCGCGTGACGACGTCACACAAGACGTCAACATATCGACCTAAATGTTCTGCGAGTCCGAAGGCGACGAATGTGGTTGATTCTCGCGAGGTAAAGGCATTGATATCTGCGCCAACTTCTTCCATATCGCGAGAGATCTCGAATGCGGAACGATTTTTTGTTCGCTTGAAAACCATGTGCTCAACGAAGTGAGCCAGACCGGCTTCGTCTTTTAGTTCGTCGCGAGTTCCTTTACCTACAAAGATTCCAACAGAAACTGCAACGGCGTTCGGGTGTGACTCCGTCACAACACGAACACCGTTGGAAAGCGTCGATTTACGATAGCGATATTTGGTCCAAGGCTCTTTGGAACCCACCGCCTTTACCGCCACTCTCAGTTAGGAGCCTGATTTAAGATCGCTTTTCGCGACAGCTTAATGCGGCCGGCCCGATCGATATCGAGAACCTTGACGTCAATCAAATCGCCCTCTTTTAGAACGTCTGTCACTTGACGAATTCGTTCATTGGCAATTTCTGAAATATGCAAGAGACCCTGCGTATTCGGCATAACTTCTACGAATGCGCCGAAGTCCATTATCTTCACGACGCGACCATTGTAGACGCGACCGACTTCCGCCTCCGCACAGATACCATTGATGATTTCGATCGCACGCTTGGTTTTTAATGGATCGCTCGAAGCGATGTGAATTGTTCCATCATCTTCGATGTCGATCTTCACACCAGTTTCTTCGACAATGCCTTTAATCACTTTTCCACCGGCACCGATAACTTCACGAACTTTCTCAGGTTTGATCTTGATTGTCTCGATGCGCGGAGCGTACGGGCTGATCTCTCCACGTGGTCTCGAAATCGTCTTTTCCATTTCGCCAAGAATATGGAGTCGACCATCCTTCGCCTGCGTCAGCGCCTGTTCCATCACTGCAAAAGAAATCGAGTCGATCTTGATATCCATTTGCAAAGACGTGATTCCCTCTCGGGTTCCGGCCACCTTGAAGTCCATATCGCCTAAATGATCCTCATCACCAAGGATGTCTGACAAGACAGCGACGCGGTCGCCTTCTTTGATGAGACCCATGGCGATACCCGCGACGTTACCCTTCACAGGAACACCAGCATCAAGAAGTGCCATTAATCCGGAACAGACAGTCCCCATCGATGAAGACCCATTCGATTCCAGCACCTCGCTCACAATGCGAATTGTGTACGGGAACTTTTCCTGATCTGGAAGAATTGCTTTAAGCGCTCGCTCGGCCAAGTTACCGTGGCCAATCTCGCGACGGCTTTGCCCGCCCATACGGCCAGTTTCGCCAACCGAGAAGGGTGGGAAATTGTAATGCAAAAGGAACTTCTTTTTTACAGTTCCACCAAGCGCATCAATCATTTGCTCGTCATCGCCAGTGCCCAACGTGACCGTACCCAATACTTGGGTCTCTCCACGGGTGAATAGGGCGGATCCGTGCGCACGGGGTAGCAATGCCGCCTCACACGCAATTGGCCGCACCGTTTTTACGTCTCGACCATCAATACGAACTTTGTCATCGAGAATCATAAACCGAGCAGCTTTGTACTTCAGATTTTCAGTGATTGTTCCAAGTTCTTTCGCGCGTTGCGCCTGAAGCTTATCATCCGTCAAAGTGTCGACAAATTTCGCTTTTGCTTCTTTCTTTGCTTCGTCTGCGGCCGCGTAACGTGCCATCTTTTCCCGTATGCGTAGAGCAGCGTTAATTTTTGGCTCCAAGAATGCTGTGACGGTCGATTCAAATTGTGCGTCGATAGCTGGCGGAGTAAATGTTCGCTTCGCCTTCGAACCAGTTTTCTTGCGGAGTTCATCAATTGCTTCCATGATTGGCATCATGGACTGGTGACCAAACTTCAGCGCGGCCAATGCGTCGGCTTCCGTTACAAACTGTGTCTCTCCTTCAACCATAAGGATCCCGTTGCGAGTTCCGGCAATAACGATATCCATATCTGACGTTTCAAGCTGTTGCGCTGTCGGATTCAAGACGAACTGACCAGAAACGCGAGCGACTTGGATTGCGCACGTTGGACCGCTAAATGGGATATCGGAAATATGAACCGCGGCCGATGCGCCAATCGATGCTAAGATTTCTACTGGAAACGTACCGTCGTAAGAAAGCGTCGTCGCAACGACTTGGGTTTCATAGCGATAACCCTCTGGAAAGCAAGGTCGAATCGGACGATCGATCAAACGTGCCGTCAAGGTCGCTTGATTTGTCGGCCTTCCTTCGCGTTTGAAATAACCGCCAGGAATCTTTCCAGTCGCATAGAACTTTTCTTGATATTCGACAGTCAGAGGAAAGAAATCGAGTGTCGACTCCTTCTTAGATGAAACGACCGTTACGAGTACGACGTTATTGCCAGAAGTAACTAAGACCGCACCGTCCGCTTGTTTTGCAAGCCTACCGGTTTCGAGTGTAATCGTGCGTCCACCAATTGTGGTCGAGACAGTTTGGGTATTGAAAGTAAGACCTGACATTCGAATATATTCCTTTACTCTTCACTTGTTCTTGTTTTGTAGCGCTACCTTCTTCGAGCCCTACAATGCTTATCTTTATGACTTCTCTTAAAGTTTTACGTTCAAATCCTAGTAGCATCTGCGAAACTTTGGAATCTCCAATTACAGTTCGCGCCAAATATTAGGATCAAAAGCAAACAAAAAAGCCAGCCCTCGGGGCTGGCTTTTTGAAACCCGCGTCGGCCGGGC
>JALHOI010000306.1 GCA_022843085.1 Pseudobdellovibrionaceae bacterium | reverse complement strand
CATCATTCGAAAAAACACCTTCAGCCGCGAAAGCGTAACCAAAGCGCTCACCGACGAATTCCGCGACCGATGCAGCGGCTGCGAAGTTTCAATCACGAGACTCGATCTACCGAACGTCACGAATTTAAAGATTCAGACGTGGCGCCTCAATCCGCGAGCCGAAAAGCCTCGAGGCAGTTTCGCTGCGCCGATCGACTTTGAAATCGGCGCACCCGGCGAAGGGGCGACACGCAAAACGCTGATGGTCACCGGTCAAGCCGCTTTCTATGCGCAGGTTCCCATCGCAACAAGGGCGCTTCAAGGCGGCGAAAAAATTGCGAATATTGATTTTAAGGTCGAACGAAAAGACATCACGTTTGCTCTCGATGCCGTTGCCAATACCCGAGACTTTGAGACGTCCGTCACATCACGCAGTCTTGCGATCGGCGAGGCAATCTGGAAGGGTTCGCTTCGCCGCGAGCAAATTGTGCGGTTCGGTGATCCGGTTCGAGTGGTAATCGGGGGTGAGACCTGGAGTGTGACTTCAGATGGTGTCGCACAGGGTCCCGCAGCACTCGGCGAATCGATTCGCGTCAAAGTCGGTAAATCACAAAAGCTGGTGTCGGGCGTATTGAAGGAGAAGAGTCTTGTCGAAGTTCAATAACGTGCTGTTACTTTTAGTTTCGTTAAGTCTGTCAGGTTGCGCGTTTTTCAATCGCGGCTCGAAGAGCTTCGGTGACGATCGATCAAACCTGACGAAGTATTCGGATCGAGAAAATCTGCGCTTTCAGTCGGACCGGAAGTACCGTCGAATGAACAAAAACAAGTTCGAAGACGAAGCCGAAGTGAATGCGCAGGCAGGTTCACTTTGGGTCATGGAAGGTCAAGGCGCATACCTTTTTGCGCAAAATCAGACGCGTATGTTGGGTGACCTGCTGAACGTTAAAATCGAGGGAAATCCGAGAGCACAGCTGAGCAGTAAAACAAAGGTGATTTCAAAGCTGCTTGAACGTCTTGAAAGCTCGAATCGCGGACCCGCGTCGGCGCAGACGTCTTTGGCGAAAGCGGCACCTGGTGATTCGGCCGCGCCAAAACCTGAAGCCTCCGAAGGTGCCGACCCAGCAAAAGCGGCAGCCGATAAAGCGGCCAGTGAAAAGCTAGATCCGCGCGATCCGATTACTTCGGTCCAAAACGTACCGACTCGAATCGTCGAACAGTTGAAAGACGGCAGTTACCGCGTGAAGGGTATGCAGCCATTTATTATCGGAAAACGCGAGTACAAAGTCATCGTGACAGGTGTCGTTCGTCCTGAAGACTTCGATGATGCGGGCATCGACTCGTCGAAACTTCTCGATTCACAATTTGATATCGTCAGTTCTCGTAAAGGAGCTTCTCTGTGAACGCCAAACTACCTAAGCAGGCTGGATCAAAACGTCGTGCCGGCCGACACAACCGCAGTGCTTTCAATGAACTGGTCGCGATTGTCGGCCTGGTGCTGGCCGCCGTTTTTGCGGCGGGCTCGGCCGACGCGGCTCGTGTGAAAGATATAGCAAACGTTCGCGGTGTTCGAGACAACCAGTTGATTGGTTACGGAGTTGTCGTAGGTCTGAAGGGCACCGGAGATTCAAAGTCGGAATTTACAAATAAGTCGATTGTTCGAATGCTCGATAAGCTCGGAATGAAAGTTGAAGATAAAGAAATTGCTTCGAAGAACGTCGCTGCTGTGATCATAACAGCCTCGCTTCCTGCGTTTGCGCGCGCTGGAAACAAACTTGATATCACAGTGAACTCGATCGGCGATTCGACCTCGCTGGCCGGAGGTACCTTGATTCAATCTCCGTTGAGAGCGGCCGATCAAAATATCTATGCGGTTGCTCAGGGCTCGCTTCTCATCGGCGCGGGGGCTGACAGCCATTCGACGGTCGGCAGGATTCCAAACGGTGCGATCATCGAACGCGATGTCGCTGAAGATTTTACGTCGCGAAAAATGTTTCGTCTGACACTGCACAATCCCGATTTCACGACAGCGGCCCGGCTATCGAAGCGAATCAATATGGATCTATCCGGCAAGTACGCTACTGCGAAAGATGCAGGTACGGTCGACATCATTGTGCCATTCTCATACGAGGGCCGGGCGGTCGAACTTCTGGCGAGCATCGAATCTCTCGATGTAACTCCTGATACCCGCGCGAAAGTCATCGTCAACGAAAAGACCGGGACGGTGGTTATTGGCGATACAGTTCGCATTTCAAAAGTCGCGATTAGTCATGGCGACCTTACGGTCAAAGTCGATGGGGGAAAAGCCAAGGGTAAAGACGGCGACCGCATCGCTCTATTCGATTCGGGTACAAGCGTCGGCGATCTTGTTCGATCGCTGAATCAAATTGGCGTGAGCCCCCGCGATTTGATTACGGTTTTGCAGAACATTAAGGCTGCGGGCGCACTTCAGGGCGAACTCGAGATTCTTTAATTTTGGCAGATTCGTTTCACTAACCGCAGAGAGCAGGACCAGTGTCGGACAGTTGTAAGCCTAGCGCGCACCATCGCGAGGGGACCAGAAAATCGATGTCCAGACTGGCCTCGACCGCGAAAGTGTTTCGATCTGAGACATGTGAACATAAAATCAGTGAATGGAGCGCAACATGGATGTCGCGTTTCTGGGGTACGGTGGGTTGGAGTTTATCTAACCAAGGATGGTTTAAGAGCAGAGCCGTTTCGAGCAGGAAACAGGAGCACAGAGTCAGCACGCTAGGATTGGCGACTACACTAGGCTTAATCTGTAAAAAGCGCAGGATGCGCGATCTTCGATCCACCTACCCGTTTTTTTTCGTCGTGTTCAGCTTTTCCATAGCGGCGACGGCAGACGATCTGTCGATTCAAAAACAACTCAAGATGACGGCGACGCCTTCAGCCGAGAAGCCTCAGCCGGTTGTTCGGGACAAACGTGTACTGGACGCCGCAAAGATGTACGAAAAATATTTTCTTGGCCAGATGATGAAAGCGATGCGGTCGACCGTCGCGAAATCAGATCTCGAAAAGCCGTCGATGGGTGAAGGAATTTACCGCGATCAGCTGGACGATCAGTATGTCGACTCTTGGGGCGAGCGCGGCGGCATTGGCCTTGCCGATATGATTCACGACGAACTTCTCGGCAAAGCTGAGATGGCAAAGATGCGTCGCCGGGCCATGAAAGAGGCGAAGGGCAAGGTCCGAACTCCAATGGCTTTGACGGATCGCGATGTGATGCATGTGCGGCGTCTTCCAAATATGAAGTCAGGCGAGACGATTGAAACAGTTTTAGTCTCTCTCGATAAATCGACCGCGCGGCCCACCGACGGGCCCGAGTCTGTTCGCACGCCATGGGCGGCGACCGTCGATCAAATTGATTTTAAAGACGGCAAGGTCGTTCTTAGAATGCAAAGTTTGACGACCACAACTGAGCCCGCTCGTAAAATCGAATTGGCCTACGACGGAGTGCCGTTTGAAGTCAGCGCGGGTGCCACTCTTAGGGCCGGTCAAGTCGTGGGCCACCTTGCCAAAGGCGCCCGTGGAATTCTAATACGTCAGACTTTGGTCCAGGCAGCAATAAAACCGAGGCTCGCGGCTGGCCTCGCCGAGCCTGAGGAGACTAGTCTCGAAGCTGTGCCAGGCCCGGCTTTTGCGCCTGTGCCAGACGTGCCGCAAGCGGTGATTGATGAGTGAATTTCTGGTCCTGAGGGCTCGTGGATTTCAGTCTCATTGTGATACACTTTTAGAGAGTCAGTGATTGAGCGCTAGGAATTACGTGGTGGAGGTTTCGTGAAAGTTTCAAACTCAGGACCGAGAAATGTGGCAGACGCACTGCCGGCGGTCGCAGCTGAAACAACAAAATCCGCGAGAAATTCGAAGTCTTCGGCTGCCGAAGCGCTTGGCGCGACCGTCGGTTCTTCGACGAAAGTTGATCTCTCTTCGCGAGCTCAAGAAATGAAGCGCGTGAAAGAAATGTCGACGCCAAGCGGGCAGGTCGACGAAGCAAAAGTCGCGCGCTTGCAAGCGTTGATCGATAGCGGGTCGTACAAAGTCGATGCAGAAGCTTTGGCTGAACGGCTCGTCAGTGAACAGTTAAAAATGAATGAGTAGGTACCAGGTTCTTTTTGCGAAAAGAACCAGGTACCTTCGCAAGCCTCTCAAGGAAGAAAGGCAACCGCAATGAGTCTACTGACGCCCCACAATGATGCTGTTTCTCTCGCGAGTCGCGATTTGGTTTATACCGAGTTGCTGTCGTGTCTTGATGATTTGGTGAAAATCTACCGTTCGCTTCTCGACGTTGTTCGGCGCGAAAAAGAAATTCTCGTCGAAAGCCGACTTGATGAATTGAATGAAAACAACAAAGTGAAAGACACGCTTCTTGTACG
>JALHOI010000305.1 GCA_022843085.1 Pseudobdellovibrionaceae bacterium | reverse complement strand
GAAGTAGAACCGGGTACCCTTTTTTTCTAGGAGAGCGTTATGGCTACACAGAGTTTTGATGTTGTTGTTGTCGGTGCGGGCCCCGGTGGCTACGTTTGTGCAATTCGTTCGGCACAGATGGGCCTGAAAACTGCGATTATCGAGCGCGAGTATTTAGGCGGTGTCTGCTTAAATGTCGGCTGTATCCCGTCAAAAGCTCTCATCACCGCGGGTCACTTTCTCCACAAAATGCAACACGATGCTCCAACTATGGGTCTTACGATTAACGGCGACGTCAAAGTCGACATGAAACAGATGCAGGTCTGGAAGAAGTCGGTTTGTGACCGCATGGCGGGTGGAGTAGAGGCGCTTCTAAAAGGCAACACGGTCACCATCATCCGTGGCGAAGCATCGTTTAAATCGACAACTGAGCTTGCCGTAAAAACTTCCGCCGGTGGCACAGAGTCTATAACCGCCAAGAATTTTGTGATCGCGACAGGGTCGCGGCCCATTGAAATTCCTGGGTTCGCGTTCGATGAAAAACTTGTCTGCTCTTCAACCGGAGGCCTCGCGATCAATGAAAATCTTCAGTCGGCGGTCGTCATCGGTGGCGGTTACATCGGGTTAGAAATCGGTTCGATGCTGTCGAATTTTGGTACCAAAGTCACCGTCGTCGAAGCGAGTAAGGGTTTGCTCGTCGGCCTGGCTGACCCCGAGTGCGTGCAGGTTGTTGCACGTAAGCTTAAGAAAAACGGCGTTGACGTCATGCTCGAAGCCAAAGCGAAGAGCTGGAAGAAATCGGGCCAGGGTGTCGAGGTGACTGTGGAAGTCGGCGGTAAAGAACAAGTCTTAAAAGCTGATAAGGTCCTCGTGACGGTCGGGAGGCGACCGAACAGCGACCAGGCGAATATCAAAGGCGTCGGTATCGCAATTGACGACAAGGGTTTCGTAAAAGTGAATGCTCAACGTCGTACAAATGTTTCGAATATTTTCGCGATCGGCGATATCGCCTGTCAGCCAATGCTCGCCCACAAAGCGTCACATGAAGGCGTCATGGTTGCTGAGATTATTGGTGGGTTAAAGCGGGCTTACGAGGTGAAGACGGTTCCCAGTGTAATTTTTGTCGATCCTGAAATCGCTGCGGCAGGAATGACAGAAGACGAGTGCAAAGCTGCCGGCTACATGGATCTGAAAATTGGAAAGTTTCCGTTCGCGGCTAACGGCCGCGCGGTCTCGCTTCTTGAAACCGACGGCTTCATCAAGATCATTGCAGATGCAAAATCCCACATCGTTCTTGGTGTTCACATCGTTGGTCCGGAAGCCTCGAACCTGATTTCAGAGGCCGCTCTGGCGATTGAGATGGGAGCTAGGGTCGAAGATATCGCGTTGACGATACATCCGCATCCGACGCTTGGCGAGACGATGATGGAAGCGGCTGAGGCAACTCTTGGTCACGCAATTCATGTTATTCAAAAGCCACTGACAGCAGCCAAATCGGCGGCGCCCCGCGCTCATGCATGACGGTCGAAGCGAGCCCCGGATTCAGCGAACCGAGCACGGTAAAATCCATGTCGAAAACTGGGGCGAGATTTCGTACCGCGAATCTCTGACTCGACAGCACGAGTATGTCGATCAAATCAGTCGAGAACTCCGTCGGGAGACCATCGTGTTTTGCTCACATCCGCCGATTGTGACATTGGGCCGGGGAACGCGAGAGGGGGATGTCTTTGGGTGGTGCGGTGAAACTGTCGAGGTTAGCCGTGGAGGTCGAGCGACTTACCATGGTCCAAGCCAGGTCGTTGTCTACCCACTACTCGACCTGAATTCGAGAGGTCGAGATCTGCATAAATTTATGAGGCAACTTGAAGCCTCTATGATCGACGTATTGGCCTCATTCAGCATCGAAGCTGTCGCAAATGCGATGCAAGTCGAAGACGGTTCGGTTGACGCGACCCCGGCGACCGGAGTCTGGATCAACTCGAAAAAAATTGGATCCATTGGCATCGCTGTTCGCCGATGGATTTCGTATCATGGTCTGGCACTCAATATCGAGTCTGACCCAGATGCCTTTGAAGGCATTAAGCCTTGCGGTTTTGCTCCTGGCAGCATCATATCGATGGAAGAGGTTTTACGCGAAAGGCCCTCGCGCGCGACCGTTCAGTCTCGCCTTGAAATCGCACTGATGAACCACCTCTCGCTTTAGGTTGAAACGGCGTTTCTTTGCTAGGCTCACGTGTTTCGACTTTCGTCTCGTTCGCGTTTCAATTAGTCGCAAAAGATCAAACTTATCGCGAGTTTGTACCAAACTAGGGTGATGCTTCATAGATCATCCGGTCGACGCCACATTCAACTTGCGACGAAACTAACGATTATCGCTGTTGGAATAATTGTGGGTTCGATTGCTCGAGCCGACGATGACGAAATCGCGACAAAGCGCGACGTTTATGATTTGCCTACTCCCGTTGCGATTCAAGGTCGAACCAACAACATTGATCAGAGTCTCGCAGTAAGCTTCGGATACATCCCAACCGATTCGTTCAATCGCGGATTCCCACTCTCACTTAGCTACGCATTTTACTTCAAACCATACTTCGCGTGGGACGTAGTCAGCTTCTCGTACAATTTCAATCGTGAAACACAGCTAAAGAAAGATTTCGAAAATCTTGGTGTTGCCGTTCAAAATATCGGTTTCGGTGGGGTCATCGATTTTCCCAAAAATATAATCATGACGGGCTTAGTTTATACTCCTCTCTACGGAAAGTCGCTGCTCTTCAATCGTTCGCTCGTGCACAGCGAAACTAGTTTTTACGCAGGAGCCGGTACTCTCGTTTTCAATCAAGTCGGTCATGTTCCGACTTTGGGAGTCGGGCTTCAGGGGCGTTACTTTCTTACTCCGAAGACGGCTTTTCGGTACTACCTTCGTCAGTACTTTTTCAAGGATAATCAACTCGGCATCTCGGGAATAACGGATATCGGCGTCGGTTATGAATTTCAGTTCGGTATTTTTTCGAAGAATACGGCGTCGGTAGATGAGGATGAGTGAGATGTTCGCTCGTAAGAGAATTGCGAACTTTACGCTCGTTCTTATCGCCAGCGTTTTCGTGGGTACACCGTCATCGTCGAAACAGGCCGAAGCGAAGCCACCTGGCCCAATTAACCTAAGCAATGAATTTGTAAGCGAGTTTCGAGACAAACTTTCTAAAAAAAACGGTCGGCCGCTAGATCTCATTTTTCCCGGAGACACGCCGTCGGGATCGACGCTTGAAGAGCTAAGATTGCTGGCCGCTGAGGCTATGGTGAAAAGCGGATACACGCTTTCAGCTCAGGCCGTTTACATGGACGTCGCTGCTCGCGCGCTTGGAACTTCTCAAGGCGCCTGGGCTCTTTACGCTTTAGACAATCTTGCCCAGCAAATTGAGCTCGACGACGCGGCTCTTGAAGAAATGGCGTATGAGTATGATGCCGTCGCCGACGGTGTTTCGGAACGCGCAATGCTTGCCTGGTACCGCGCAAAGACGCTTCTTCGGCGCGGTTACGATGAGTGGGCCATGCAGGATCTTGCAAAAACGGCGACCGATACACGTTGGCATGCTGATCGACTGTTCGAACGCGCAACTGATGTATTGGCTGATGGCAAGGTCGATGAAGCCGAAGCCCTGTATGACGACATTTTGAAGCGATCGAATGTTCGAGTCTCGACAAGGCAGTTTACAGAACTCAATCGAGCTCGTTTGACTTTCGAAAAAGGCGATTATCAAGAGACCCTACGAATTGTAAGAACTCTCGATCTTCCCCTTCGAGAGCGAGCCCGCGCCCTTCTTGAAATGGCCTGGTCGCGCTACTACTTGAAAGAGTATGGGAAGGCGCTCGGCATTCTGACGGTCGCTGATTCGGCATTCTTCGAGGCTTTGCGGTCTCCTGAAGCTGACCTGTTAAAAATGGTCATACATCGCGATCTCTGTCGTTATGATCTTATCAAAACCGAGGCCGTCGCATTTCGTGAGCGCTACAAAAAATCATTCAAGCAAATCGAGGGGCGATTGACGCTTGAAGATGATCCTCAGTTGAAACAGATGGCGCTGCAAAGTCGATTTTTGCAACGTCGTGCGACGCTGATTCATCGCTACCGTACAGAACGAAAATTAATTTTTGACGAAGATATCAAGATTGCGCCAGGTCTAAGAGATTTTTTGCTGCGAAGCCTACTTACTCGTGAGCGAAAAGTGGAAGCCGAAATTGAACGGGCACTTCCCCGCGAACTCGATCGTGTGGCAAGCGAGCTGATCGAATACCGAGACCAGGTCACCTTTCTTGAATATGAAGCTTCGATTCGCCCGCTGACCGCACTGCCAGCCGACGATCTTGATTACCGCCCAGAGGCGGCCTCGAAGACTCGATTCGAAAGACTCTACTGGCCCGTCGTCAATGA